>NZ_JAAGPK010000163.1:0-16692 GCF_017104685.1 Burkholderia sp. Tr-20355
TGGCGGCGCATCGACGAACGCGTGTTCCGTCCCGGCATGCGGATGCCGTCGATCCGCAAGCTCGCGCTCGACAAGAGCGTGTCGCGTTTAACCGTCGTCGAGGCGTACGAGCGCCTCGTCGCGCAGGGCTACCTCGACTCGCGGCGCGGCTCGGGCTTCTACGTGCGCGAGCGCACGGGCGCCGGCCCGCAGCCGGCCGACGGCGTCGCGCGCGTGGCCGAGGCCGCGCCCGTGCACAACACGATCGACGTCGTCTGGCTGCTGCGCAACATGCTGCACACCGTCAGCCCGGAGAAGGGGCCGGGCCTCGGCTACCTGCCGGGCCGCTGGCTCGACGGCGAGCTGATCACCGGCGCGCTGCGCGCGCTGGGGCGCCAGTCGGGCGCGCAGATGCTCGGTTTCGGCACCGCGCAGGGCTTCCTGCCGCTGCGCCAGCAACTGCAGACGCGCCTCGCCGAAGTCGAGATCGGCGCGAAACCCGAGCAGATCGTGCTCGTCTCGGGAATCACGCAGGCGATCGACCTGATTTCGCGGATCTACATGCGGCCCGGCGACGCGGTGATCGTCGGCGATCCCGCGTGGTTCCAGATGTTCGGGCGCTTCGCGGCGCAGGGCGCGCAGCTCGTCGGGATGCCGTACACGCCCGACGGCCCCGATCTCGACGCGCTCGAAACGCTGGTGCAGATGTGGCGGCCGAAGATGCTCGTGATCAACTCGGTGCTGCAGAACCCGACCGGCACGTCGTTGTCGGCCGCGCAGGCGTTCCGGATCCTGAAGCTCGCGGAGGCGTACGATTTCCTCGTCGTCGAGGACGACGTGTACGGCGACCTTTGCCCGCCGAGTTATCCGGCCACGCGCCTCGCGAGCCTCGACCAGTTGAAGCGCGTGATCTACCTCGGCAGCTATTCGAAGACGCTCGCGGCGAACCTGCGGGTCGGTTACGTGGCGTGCGCGCCGGAGATCGCGAAGGCGGTCACCGACCAGAAGATGCTGGTCGGGATGACGACGCCCGAGCTCAACGAGCGCGTGCTGTACAAGATCCTGACCGAAGGGCATTACCGGCGCCACGTCGAGCGGCTGCGCGCGCGGCTCGACGGCGTGCGCGACAAGACCGCGCGGATGCTCGAGCGCACCGGGCTCGGGCTGTTCACGATGCCGGCGGCCGGGATGTTCCTGTGGGCCGACACGGGCGTCGATTCGGACGCGCTCGCGGCGGTCGCGCACGAGGCCGGCTTCCTGCTGACGCCGGGCAGCCTGTTCTCGCCGCAGCAGTCGCCGTCGACCTGGATGCGCTTCAATGTCGCGAACTGCGGCGATCCGGCGCTGCCGGGGCTGCTGGCCGGCTATATCGACTCGGCGGTGCGGCGCGCGTCGTGACGCGGCGCGTCGTGTCTTGAAATCGCGCGCGCCGTCCCCAGATACGCGCGCAAACCGCTGGCGCCGGGCGGTCGTCCTCCACGGACTCGCGGGCATCGCGCCCCGGGCGCCTGCGCCACACCATCCCTGTTCAAGTAAGAGGAAACAGCATCCATGGCACATGAAACGATGAGCTTTCAGGCAGAGGTCAAGCAACTCCTCCACCTGATGATCCATTCGCTCTACAGCAACAAGGAAATCTTCCTGCGCGAACTGGTGTCGAACGCGTCCGACGCGGTCGACAAGCTGCGTTTCGAAGCGCTCGCGGACAACGCGCTGTACGAGAACGATCCGAACCTGCGCATCCGCATCGGCTACGACAAGGCCGCGCGCACCATCACGATCGACGACAACGGCATCGGCATGAGCCGCGACGAGGCGATCGCGAACCTCGGCACGATCGCGCGCTCGGGCACCAACGAATTCTTCACGAAGCTGTCGGGCGACCAGCAGAAGGACGCGGCGCTGATCGGCCAGTTCGGCGTCGGTTTCTACTCGGGCTTCATCGTCGCGGACAAGATCACCGTCGAGACGCGCCGCGCCGGCCTGCCGGCGAACCAAGCCGTGCGCTGGGAAAGCGCGGGCGAGGGCGACTTCACGATCGACGCGATCGAGCGCGCGCAGCGCGGCACGACGATCACGCTGCACCTGCGCGAGGGCGAGGACGAGCTGCTGTCGTCGCACCGCCTGCGGTCGATCATCCAGAAGTACTCCGACCACATCGCGCTGCCGATCCTGATGCGCAAGGAAGAATGGGATCAGGAAAAGGGCGAGATGGTCCTGAAGGACGAGGACGAGACCGTCAACCAGGCGAGCGCGCTGTGGACGCGTTCGAAGAGCGACGTCACCGACGAGCAGTACACGCAGTTCTACCAGCACATCGCGCACGATCACCAGGATCCGCTCACCTGGACGCACAACCGCGTCGAGGGCCGCAGCGAATACACGCAACTGCTGTTCGTGCCGTCGCACGCGCCGTTCGACCTGTGGAACCGCGACTATCGCGGCGGCCTGAAGCTGTACGTGAAGCGCGTGTTCATCATGGACGACGCCGAGCAACTGCTGCCGCAATACCTGCGTTTCGTGAAGGGCGTCGTCGATTCGGCCGACCTGCCGCTGAACGTGTCGCGCGAGATCCTGCAGGAAAGCCGCGACGTGAAGGCGATCCGCGAAGGCGTGACCAAGCGCGCGCTGTCGATGCTCGAGGAGCTCGCCAATGCGGAAGACGAAACCGGCAAGGAAAAGTACAAGACGTTCTGGGGCGCGTTCGGCCAGGTGCTGAAGGAAGGCCTCGGCGAGGATCACGCGAACCGCGAGCGCATCGCGAAGCTGCTGCGCTTCGCGTCGACGCACGGCGACACCGACGCTCAGGACGTGTCGCTCGCCGACTACGTGTCGCGCATGAAGCCCGAGCAGAGCAAGATCTACTACGTGACCGCCGATACGTGGCAGGCCGCGAAGAACAGCCCGCACCTCGAAGTGTTCCGCAAGAAGGGCGTCGAGGTGCTGCTGCTGACCGATCGCGTCGACGAATGGATGCTGTCGTTCCTGCATGAATTCGACGGCAAGCCGCTCGCGAGCGTGGCCCGCGGCGATCTCGATCTCGGCGAGCTGAACGACGAGGAGAAGAAGGCGCAGGAGCAGGCGGGCGAAGCGATCAAGCCGGTCGTCGAGAAGATGAAGGAAGCGCTCGGCGACAAGGTGAAGGAAGTGCGCGTCACGTTCCGCCTGACCGATTCGCCGTCGTGCCTCGTCGCGGACGACAACGACATGAGCGGCTACCTGCAGCGGATGCTGAAGGCCGCAGGGCAGAACGCGCCGGCGATGCAGCCGATCCTCGAGATCAATCCCGATCATGCGCTCGTGAAGCAGCTGAACGCCGACAGCGCCGATTTCGGCGACTGGTGCCATCTGCTGTTCGATCAGGCGCTGCTGGCCGAAGGCGGCATGCTCGACGATCCGGCGAGCTTCGTGAAGCGGACCAACGCGCTGCTGCTGTCGCGCGCCGCGTGAATCCGCGCATGCGATTCGACGGCGGTCAGGCCGGCTGGCGCGAGACGCCGCGGCCGGGCTGCTCGCTCGACCAGCGCGACTGGCTGACGCGCGGCGGATCGCTGACGGCCCATCTCGCGCGGCTCGGCCGCGTGAGCGTGCGCGTGACGCGCGAGGCCGTCGACGGTCCGTGGTTCGACGAGCCGGACGCGCTTGCCTGTGCGTCGCGCGCGCCGATGTGGGTGCGCGAGGTGATCCTGTCGGTCGACGGCGTGCCGTACGTCGCCGCGCACAGCATCGCGCCGCTCGCGGCCAGCAAGGGCGTGTGGCAGGCGATGCGGCGGCTGCGCACGCGGCCGCTCGCGGAGCTGTTGTACAGCGATCCGCAGGTCGAGCGCTCGGCGCTCGTCAGCCGGCGCGTGATCGCCGGTCATCCGCTGTATGCGCTCGCGAGCCATGCGCTCGGCATCGGCGCGCGCGCGCCGCATGCGTTCGCGGCGCGGCGTTCGGTGTTTCAGCGTCACGGCAAGCCGCTGATGGTCACCGAGTGCATGCTGCCGGCGCTGTGGCGCCATCTCGCCGCGCACGGCGACGGGCCGCGCTCCGTCGGGCCGCGTGGGGACGCGTGATGCTGCGGGGTTTTCCGCCGGTCGTCGCGCCGGATACGCACACGATGATCCTCGGGAGCTTTCCGGGCGAGGCGTCGCTCGATGCCGCGCAGTACTACGCGCATCCACGCAACCAGTTCTGGCGGCTGCTCGGCGCGGTGCTCGGCGAACCCGGGCTGCACGAACTCGCGTATGACGCACGGCTCGAACGCGTGCTTGCGCACGGCATCGGCGTCTGGGACGTGCTCGATGCCTGCCATCGACAAGGCAGTCTCGATTCGGCGATCCGGAATGCGAAGCCGAACGACTTTGCTTCGTTGCGCGAGCACGCGCCGTTGCTGAAGAAAGTCTGCTTCAACGGCAAGACGGCGGGGCGGTTTGCCGATGTAATCGGCGCGGCGGGTTATGAAACGCTCGTGTTGCCTTCGTCGAGTCCAGCGAACGCGACGTTGTCGTTCGAACAGAAACTGGTGCTCTGGCGTGCACTTCGCACCTGAGGCGCGGTGGAGGCCGGGTCGGTGAAGCAGCGCTATCAGGCGGGCGGCGGCAGGTGCCTGGCGCTCCTGGCCGCGGTGATGCGACCCTGTGCGGCGACGAGTGGGTCGTCGGTGGTCGCCACCAGCCACAGACGCGCGTGCTCTTCGATCCGGCGGTTGTGGTCCTTCAACGGGCCCATCGCGGCAGCGGCCTTCCAGACCACCGGGCCGATTCGGCTACTCCTGCCCGACGGCGCGCCCACCAGCAGGCAGTAAGGTCCCAGCGGAAGCGAGACGAACGGAAGTGCCGGACTGGCGATCACGCGCCAGTCGATGAAGGGTGTATCGCTGATCAGCAGCGGCGTGGGCAAGCCGTAGAGCACACTGAAGTCGTACAGCGCCAGCTGCTCTCGCATGGCGACGTACGTTCGCCGGATGTCGTCGACGACCGCCGCGCGGATCTCGTCCTCGAACATGGGTTCCTGCGCGTAGCGGGCAAATGCCTGTCGAGCCTCCCATTGATACGCGCTGAACAGGCCGATTTCCACGCAGTCCTGCACCGCACGCTGAACCTCCGCTACGGAACCGGCTTCCCCTGGCGTTCCCAGCTGCGCAGCCCGCAAAAAGCGGGCAAGTCCTTCCTCGTGGATCGCGGGACCCTCCGCGGATGCGTCGTCGTCAGTGTTCTTGCCCAGCGGCACGTAGATATATTGCTCGGCAGCGAAATGCGATTTCTTGCCTGCATCGAACTTGATTTCGCCATCGACGCAGTCGAGATAGCGCGTCCCGATCCGGCCGTGCTCCCAAACCCAATTTTTCAGGAACGGACGGAGTGGATGCAGTCTGTCGTGATCGGCCATCGCAACCTCCAAGTTTCCCCGCATGAGCCATTCCGGCCACTCGCCGCACCCGCCGCGCCGTCGCAGCGGCCCCGCACTACAAGGCGAGCGTGCCCAGCTCCTCGTAAGTACGATGCAGCCAGACCTTGACGCGCTGCCGCTCCAGCAAGCCGAGCCCCGTGGCGGCGCGGTCGGGATGATTGACCGCCGCCCAGAAGCTCGCGCTTTGACGATCGATCTTCTGCATCGTCGTATCGGGCAGGCGGCGCAGCGTAATCACGCTGGCGCCGAGGGCCTCGGCCCGCTCGCGTTCGCCGGACGCCTCCAGAATCTCGAAGCGATCGCCGCGAACTTCATTCAGTACCAGCACCAGCTTGATTCGTCCACCGAATTCGTCGAGCCATTGCCGCAGCAGATCGACCGAATCGCGCCCGGTGTCCATCACGTGCCACCACGTCAACGTGAGGCCGTGTTCTGCGGCAAAATCCAGCACGTCCGAATCGTCGAGCCATCTTGCGAGCGACTGCCGCGTCTGGGCCGCGAGGTCGACCAGTATGCGCCGCTGCGGATCTTCGAGCGCCGATTCCATGACCGGATCGAGGCTGTCGTGCTGGTCGAGCACGGCAGGCGCGGCAAAATCGGCATAGAACCGCAGTAGCGCGCCGTGCGATCGGTCGGTATCGAAGCCCACGAAGGGCACGCTCCGATCGATGAAATACTGGGCCAGCACACGGGCGGCGAGCGATTTGCCGACGCCGCCTTTTTCCCCGCCGATGAAGTGGATGTGACTCATGAATGCGAAATCCCGTGTGATGGAGCAGGTATGGCCGGAACGGATGTTGGCAGGCTTCGATGACGATACTGCGTACAGGTCACGTCGAAAGAGCATGCAGGTGCGACAGCAGCATGCTGTCTGACCGACGCCGATGTCAAACTGAACAAAATGGCAACCCGTTCTGGCGGCTGTTCGGCGCGGTGCTCGGCGAGCCGATGCTGCATGCGCTGTCGTACGACGCGCGGCTCGTGTGCGTGCCTTCGCATGGCATCGGCATCCGGGACGTGCTCGATGCCTGCCATCGCCAGGGCAGTCTCGATTCGGCGATCCGGAAAGCAAGACCGAACGATTTCGATTCGTCGCGCGAGCATGCGCCGGCTGAAGCGCGTGTGCGTCAACGGCAAGACGGCGGGGCGCTTTGCCGACGTGATCGGCCAGGCCGGGTACGAGACGCTCGTGCTGCCTTCGTCGAGCCCGGCGAAGGCAATGCCGTCGTTCGAGCGGGGGCTGGAATTCCGGTGTCGACGGCCGATGCCGGTTCGGCACGATCGTCAATCGTCCTCGCCCCATCGCCACCGGGGCTTCTCGCCTTTGAGCCAGCACACCGCAATCAGCAGCGCGACCCACACCGCGATGCAAACGGCGTATGCAAGCGGCGAGCGTTGCGGCGGCACCCGCCACGCAGTCGCGATGATGCCGGCCGCGAACAGCAGCAGCACGACCCAGCCCTGCCACGCGACCGGCAAACCCCATCCCCAGCCGTAGCGTTTCGCCGGAAACCAGATCTTCCTGTCGTTCGATGTCATGTGTCCTCCTTCGATCGATGAAGGCAGCCTCGCGTTGACGGCATCCGGGATCGTGCACCGCGCG
Source organism: Burkholderia sp. Tr-20355 (assembly GCF_017104685.1). NCBI lineage: Bacteria > Pseudomonadati > Pseudomonadota > Betaproteobacteria > Burkholderiales > Burkholderiaceae > Burkholderia > Burkholderia sp. Tr-20355. Next base: position 6,977 of record NZ_JAAGPK010000163.1, read on the forward strand.
TCGCGGCCGCCATCACGCGCCAATGCTATCCTCTCGTCCGCCAAAACCAGCATCACCCAGCGAGATTCAATCATGACCCGACTGATCAAGCGCGCGTCCGCCGAGGCGCGTGCATTCAAGCAAGGCAAGCCGTCCTCGTACAACGGCTCCGAAAAGCTCCAGCCGCCGCGCGTGAAGCGTCGCCCGGACATCGACGAACACGACGACGTGCCGGTGCTCGAAGCGCCGCGCAAGCCGCGCTTCGCGCCCGTTACGTTCTCCGAAGAAGGCGGCGTGCGCTTCCTGCACTTCGGTACCGAATGGGTGCAGGGCGCGATGCGGATCTCGAAGCCGCTCGCCATCGAGCTCGAATACGCGCAGCAGATGATGGCATGGCTGCTGTTCCTCGAAACGCCCGAGCGGATCGTCCAGCTCGGGCTCGGTACCGGCGCGCTGACCAAGTTCTCGCACCGTTTCCTGCCGGACGCGAAGGTCGAGGCCGTCGAACTGAATCCGGCCGTGATCGTCGCCGCGCGCACGATGTTCGCGCTGCCGCCCGACGACGCGCGCCTCGTCGTGCATGAAGCCGACGCGTGGGACTTCGTCAACGACCCGGCCAACCGCGGCACGACGGGCGCGATCCAGATCGACCTGTACGACGCGACCGCGCGCGGCCCCGTGCTCGACAGCGTCGCGTTCTACCGCGCGGTGCGCGGCTGTCTCGCGGAGGCGGGCATCGCGACGATCAACCTGTTCGGCGATCATCCGAGCTTCGTGCGCAACATGAAGCACCTGAACGCGGCGTTCGATCATCGCGTGATCGCGCTGCCCGAAGTGCACGACGGCAACCGGATCGCGATCGCGTTCTCGGGCCCGGCGCTCGACGTGCCGTTCGCGCAGCTCGACGCCCGCGCGAAGCTGATCGAGGACACGCTGAAGCTGCCCGCGCGCAAGTGGGTGAAAGCTTTGAAAGAAACGACCGGCGCACGCGACACCTCGTTCGCGATCTGACGCTTCACGCACCGGCGGCAGCCCGGTGCAACCATGCGACAAGGGGCGGATCACCTCGGGTTCGCCCCTGCTTGACCGCGTGCTCGCGGCTCCTATACTGGCGCGAAGCCAGGGGAGCCGCAGCCTACCCGTTTCGCCGCTCCTCCCGGCGCCGTACCCGCTCAACAAGATCGATATCCGGGAAAGAAGAGGAGACGTCATGGCTCACGATGCCGACGCCAACCGGGCCGCGAAGCGCTGGCTCTGGCTGCTGGTACTGCCGCTGATTGCGATGGTCTGGGTACCGTCGTACAGCAAGATCGAACCGCAGATGTTCGGTTTTCCGTTTTTCTACTGGTATCAGCTGCTTTGGGTCTTCATCAGTGCGGTGATCACCGCGTTCGTGTACTTCAAGACCAAGAACGCGTGGAAGGCGAGCGGCCCGCAGGGAGGTGCGCGATGAATCTCGGCGCAACCTTCGTCTTCGTCCTGCTGTTCATCGGCGTCACGATCATCGGTTTCCTGGCCGCGAACTGGCGGCGCGGCGATCTCGCCCATCTCGACGAATGGGGCCTCGGCGGGCGCCGCTTCGGCACGATCGTCACGTGGTTCCTGCTCGGCGGCGACCTCTACACGGCCTACACGTTCGTCGCGGTGCCCGCGCTCGTGTTCGGCGCCGGCGCGATGGGCTTCTTCGCGCTGCCTTATACGATCCTGATCTATCCGTTCGCGTTCGTCGTGTTCCCGAAGCTGTGGAGCATCGCGAAGCGGCACGGCTACGTGACGTCCGCCGACTTCGTCAACGCGCGCTACGGCAGCCGGATGCTCGCGCTGGCGATCGCGGTGACGGGCATCGTCGCGACGATGCCGTACATCGCGCTGCAGCTCGTCGGCATCGAAGTGGTGATCGGCGCGCTCGGCTTCGACACGACCGGCTTCGTCGGCGACCTGCCGCTGATCATCGCGTTCGCGATCCTCGCCGCGTACACGTACACGTCGGGGCTGCGTGCCCCGGCCATGATCGCGATCGTGAAGGACATCCTGATCTACATCACGATCGCGGCGGCGGTCGTCGTGATCCCGGCGAAGCTCGGCGGCTTCGGGCACATCTTCGCGAGCGTGCCGCCGGCGAAGCTGCTGCTGAAGGCGCCCGATGCGGCGAGCCTGAACGGCTACAGCGCGTACGCGACGCTCGCGATCGGCTCGGCGCTCGCGCTGTTCCTGTACCCGCACTCGGTCACGGCGATCCTGTCGTCGTCGTCGGGCAACTCGATTCGCCGCAACATGGCGATGCTGCCCGCGTACTCGTTCGTGCTCGGCCTGCTCGCGCTGCTCGGCTACATGGCGCTCGCGTCGGGCGTGAAGGACATGCCGCAGTACGCGCCGTACTTCAAGGCGTTCGGTCCGAACTTCGCGGTGCCCGCGCTGTTCCTCGAGTACTTCCCGTCGTGGTTCGTCGGCGTCGCGTTCGCGGCGATCGGCATCGGTGCGCTGGTGCCGGCGGCGATCATGTCGATCGCGGCCGCGAACCTGTACACGCGCAACATCCACCGCGAGTTCGTGAACCGCAACATGACGCACGAGCAGGAGACGCACGTCGCGAAGCTCGTGTCGCTGATCGTGAAGGTCGGCGCGGTCGCGTTTATCCTCGGGCTGCCGCTGACCTACGCGATCCAGCTGCAGCTGCTCGGCGGGATCTGGATCATCCAGACGCTGCCAGCGATCGTGCTCGGCCTGTACACGCGCATGCTCGACCATCGCGGTTTGCTGGCCGGCTGGGCGGCAGGCATCGTGTGCGGCACGTGGATGGCGATTTCGCTGAAGCTGGCCGGCTCGATCTTCACGATCCACCTGTTCGGCCTCGCGATTCCCGGCTACGCGGCCGTCTGGTCGCTGATCGTGAACCTGGTGGTGGCGGTGGCGGTGAGCGTGCTGGTGCGCGTGATGGGCATGGCGCACGCGGAAGACCGCACGCGGCCGGAGGACTATCTCGACGTCGTCGAGGGCTGACGGCGGCGGCATGCGCGGCGGTGTGCCGCGCATGCGTCGCGCGGCAACGAAAACGCCCGCCACCGCAACGTGGCGGGCGTTCCTCTTGCATCAGCCCTGCGCGTGTTTCGCGAGTGCCTCGCGTTGCGACAGGTCCTCGACGTTGACCATCCAGTGCACGCCGAAACGATCCTTCGCCATCCCGAAGCCGAGCGCCCAGAACGTCTTGCCGAACGGCATCGTCACTTCGCCGCCGTCGGCGAGCGCATTGAACAGCTTCTGCCCTTCGTCGACCGTCGCCGGGTTCAGCGACAGCGAATAACCGGCGTGCGCGGCGCCGGCCGGCTGGCTGCAGTCGCCGTCCGAGCACATGATCATCGAGTCGCCGATCGTGAAGCTCGCGTGCATCACCTTGTCGGCCATCTCCGGCGACATCGGGTGGTCGGGGTTCGGCGGCCCATCCTTGAAGTGCATCTTGAACATCGTCTTCGCACCGAGCGCCTTTTCGTAGAACTGAAGGGCTTCGTCGGCGCGACCGTAGAACGTCAGGTACGGTTGGACTTGCATCGTTGTCTCCTGTAATGGGCCGTGCCAGCGCGTCGGCGCGGGTTCGGCGTCGTGCAAGATTGACTGGGGAAGGGCGCAGCGGGAGGCGGCCGCCGCACCCGTGACGTGGATTGTAGTGCGCGCGCTTGACGATGGAATGAAAAATAAAAACGGCCGCGAACATCCCGTTCGCGGCCGTGTGCGGCGTGCTTGCCGACGGCTGTTGCCCGTGTTGCTGACAGCCGCTGACGCGCGTGGCGGGTCAGCGCAGCGCGTCGATCAGCTTCTCGAGCTTCACCGCGTCGGCGGCGAATACGCGGATGCCTTCCGCGAGCTTCTCGGTCGCCATCGCTTCGTCGTTCAGCTGGAAGCGGAACGACGCCTCGTCGATCGCGACGCGCTCGGACGGCTTGTCCTGCAGCGATTCCGGCGACAGCTTGCGCGCGACCGTCTCGTTGCTGTCCTGCAGCTTCTGCAGCAAATCGGGACTGATGGTCAGCAGGTCGCAGCCGGCGAGTTCGGTGATCTGGCTCGTGGTGCGGAAGCTCGCGCCCATCACTTCGGTCTTGTAGCCGAACGTCTTGTAGTACGTGTAGATGCGGCGCACCGACTGCACGCCCGGATCGTTCGCGCCGCCGTCCTTCTCTTCGTTCCATTCCGCGCCGGCCTGTTTCTTGTACCAGTCGTAGATGCGGCCGACGAACGGCGAGATCAGTTGCGCGCCGGCTTCCGCGCACGCGGCGGCCTGCACGAGCGAGAAAAGCAGGGTCATGTTGCACTTGATCCCTTCCTTCTGCAGCACCTCGGCCGCGCGGATGCCTTCCCACGTCGACGCGAGCTTGATCAGGATGCGGTCGCGGCCGATGCCGGCTGCTTCGTACAGCTTGATGAGCTCGCGGCCCTTGTCGATCGAGCGTTGCGTGTCGAACGACAGGCGCGCGTCGACTTCGGTCGACACACGGCCCGGGATCAGCTTCAGGATCTCGGTGCCGAAGGCGATCAGCAGGCGGTCGATGATGAAATCGGTGCTTTCGTTGCGGTGATCGCGGACGGTTTTCTCGAGGATCGGCTTGTACGCATCCTTCTGGACGGCCTTCAGGATCAGCGACGGGTTCGTGGTCGCGTCCTGCGGCTTGTATTGCGCAAGCTGCTGGAAGTCGCCCGTGTCGGCGACGACGGTCGTGTACTGCTTCAGCTGGTCGAGTGCGGTAGTCATGGCGATTCGGAAGAAGGGCGCGGGGCGCCGGGTTCTCACGGGCCGCGCGAGCGCGGCGGCGAAGCGAAGCGGCGCGCGGCGCCGCTTCCGGATCCATCATTTTAGGCCCGATTCGTGTCGAGCACGTTTTGGCGTGCCCGAGGCACGCCGCGACAGGCCGCGAGCCGCGTCACGCGGGGCGCCGCGCGTTCAGGATCACCTGCGTGACGATCCCCGCGACGAGCCCCCAGAACGCCGAGCCGATCGACAGCAGCGTGAGGCCCGACGCGGTGACCATGAACGTGACGAGCGCGGCCTCGCGCTGCTTCACGTCCTGCATCGCGTTCGCGAGCCCGCTCATGATCGAGCCGAACAGCGCGAGCGCGGCGACCGATACCACGAGCGCCTTCGGCAGCGCCGCGAACAGCGCGGCGATCGTCGCGCCGAAGATGCCGGCGACCAGGTAGAACATGCCGCACCACACGGCGGCCGTGTAGCGCTTCGCGTGATCCTCGTGCGCTTCGGGGCCCGTACAGATCGCGGCCGTGATCGCCGCGAGGTTCACGCCGTGCGAGCCGAACGGCGCGAGCAGCAGCGACGCGAGGCCGGTCGTCGCGATCAGCGGCGACGACGGTGTCGGGTAGCCGTCCGCGCGCAGCACCGCGATGCCCGGCACGTTCTGCGACGCCATCGCGACGACGAACAGCGGAATGCCGATGCTGACGATCGACGCGATCGAGAGCGCGGGCATCGTGAACACCGGTTGCGCGAGCGCGATGTGGAAGCGGCTGAAGTCGAGCAGGCCGAGGCCGCCGGCCACCGCCGTGCCGACGATCAGCGTGGTCACGATCGCATAACGCGGCGCGAGCCGCTTGACGATCAGGTAGGTGAAGAACATCGCGAGCACGAGCGCGGTCTGGAACTGCGCGGCGCGAAAGATCTCGATGCCGATCTCGAACAGGATGCCCGCGAGCAGCGCGGCGGCGATGCCGGCCGGAATCCGGCGCATCAGCGTGTCGAACAGGCCGCTCATGCCGACGGCCGTCAGCAGCAGCGCGCACACGACGAACGCGCCGATCGCCTCGGCGTAGGGCACGCCGGGCAGCGACGCGATCAGCAGCGCGGCGCCGGGCGTCGACCACGCGACGACGACGGGCGCGCGAAACCGCAGCGACAGGCCGATCGTCGTCAGCGCCATGCCGATCGACAGCGCCCAGATCCACGACGAGATCTGCGCATCGGTGAGGTGGGCGGCGCGGCCGGCCTGGAACATCAGCACGAGCGAACTCGTGTAGCCGGTCATCATCGCGACGAAGCCGGCGACGAGCGCCGACACGGACGTATCGGCGAAAAAGCGGCGGCCGCCGGCGCGGCTGGCGCTCGCGGTGGGCGAGGGATTCATGCTATCTCCGGGGGAGGCCGCTCGGACGCGGCCCTTGTTTGGTGCGAGTGGGGTGGCGTTACTTGCTGAGTGCGCGCATCGCGGTTTCGAGGCCCGCGAGCGTGAGCGGATACATGCGATGGCCGAGCAGGTCGCGGATCACCGCGACCGACTGCCGGTACTCCCATAGCCGCTCGGGCTCGGGGTTCAGCCATGCATGATGGGGGAACTGGTCGGCCAGCCGGCGCAGCCATACGGCGCCGGCCTCCGGGTTGTTGTATTCGACCGAGCCGCCGGGCTGCAGCACTTCGTACGGGCTCATCGTCGCGTCGCCGACGAAGATCAGCTTGTAGTCGGGCGTGAACTTGTGCAGCACGTCCCACGTCGCGGTGCGCTCCGAGTGGCGGCGGCGGTTGTTCTTCCACAGGTGGTCGTACACGCAGTTGTGGAAGTAGAAGAATTCGAGATGCTTGAATTCGGCCTTCGCGGCCGAGAACAGCTCTTCGGTGCGCTTGATGTGGTCGTCCATCGAGCCGCCGACGTCGAGCAGCATCAGCACCTTCACGTTGTTGTGGCGCTCGGGCACCATCCGCAGGTCGAGCCAGCCCGCGTTCGCGGCCGTGCTGCGGATCGTGCCGGGCAGGTCGAGCTCTTCCGCCGCGCCTTCGCGCGCGAAGCGGCGCAGCCGCCGCAGCGCGACCTTGATGTTGCGCGTGCCGATCTCGACCGAATCGTCGTAGTCGCGATAGGCGCGTGCCTCCCACACCTTCACCGCGGTGCGGTTGCCGTTCGACGGGCCGCCGATGCGCACGCCTTCGGGGTTGTAGCCGCCGTGCCCGAACGGCGACGTGCCGCCCGTGCCGATCCACTTGTTGCCGCCTTCGTGGCGTTCCTTCTGCTCGTCGAGCAGCGCCTTCAGCCGCTCCATCAGCTTGTCGAGCCCGCCCATCGCCTCGATCTGCGCCTTTTCCTCCGGCGACAGCTCGCGCTCGAGGCGCTTCTCGAGCCAGTCGAGCGGAATGTCGAACGCCTCGGACGGCAGCGCGGACACGCCGTGGAAATACGCGCCGAACGCCTGGTCGAACTTGTCGAAATACTGCTCGTCCTTGACGAGCGTCATCCGCGCGAGGAAGTAGAACGCGTCGATCGACGGCGAGATCAGCCCGGCCTTCAGCGATTCGAGCAGCGTCAGGTATTCCTTCACCGAGACGGGCAGCTTGGCTGCGCGCAGCGCGTAGAAGAAATTGAGCAGCATGGCCGGGCCTTCGCGGGTGAGTGGATTACCGGTTGTGCCGGTTCATGTAGACGAGCCGTTCGAGCAGGCTCAGATCCTGCTCGTTCTTCAGCAGCGCGCCCGCGAGCGGCGGCACGATCTGCTTCGCGTCCGCGCCGCGCAGCGCGTCGGCCGGGATGTTCTCGGCGAGCAGCAGCTTGAGCCAGTCGAGCAGCTCGGACGTCGACGGCTTCTTCTTCAGGCCCGACACGCCGCGCAATTCGAAGAAACTCTCGAGCGCCGCGCGCAGCAGCTCCTCGCGGATGTCGGGAAAGTGCACCGCGACGATCTTCTGCATCGTCGACGGGTCGGGAAACTGGATGTAGTGGAAGAAGCAGCGGCGCAGGAACGCGTCGGGCAGCTCCTTTTCGTTGTTCGACGTGATGATCACGAGCGGGCGGTGCTTCGCGCGCACCGTCTCGCGCGTCTCGTACACGTGGAATTCCATCCGGTCGAGCTCGCGCAGCAGGTCGTTCGGGAATTCGATGTCGGCCTTGTCGATCTCGTCGATCAGCAGCACGCTCGGATGCTCGGCGTCGAACGCCTGCCACAGCACGCCCTTCACGATGTAGTTCGAGATGTCCTTCACGCGCTCGTCGCCGAGCTGCGAATCGCGCAGCCGCGACACCGCGTCGTATTCGTACAGGCCCTGCTGCGCCTTGGTGGTCGACTTGATGTGCCACTGCAGCAGCGGCATGTCGAGCGCGGCGGCCACTTCCTCTGCGAGCATGGTCTTGCCGGTGCCGGGCTCGCCCTTGATCAGCAGCGGGCGTTGCAGCGTCAGCGCGGCATTGACCGCGAGCTTCAGATCGTCGGTGGCGACGTAGTGCGAGGACCCTTCGAAACGCATGGCGGCGCTCTTCTTCATCGGGAAAAAAACCCAGTATAAGTCAGAAGGGCTGTCCGGTTGGGCCGCGCCCGCGTATCGTTGCGGGGCTGTGGCGGGGCGAACGGGGGCGCCGTATGGACGCGTTCCCTGCCGACGCGGTACAATCTGGCCGTTTTTTTTGGCCTGCGTGGCGACCGACAAGCAAAACGGCGCGGGCCGTTGCCGCTTCGGCGCCAGTTTCCCCTCAAGCTAGGTTACAAGAGCTATGAACAAATTCGTCGGCAAACACGTCGTTGTCGCAGCGCTCGTGGCGCTCGCGGGCAGCGCGCAGGCGGCCGGTGTGGTCGGCAACCCGAAGGACGGGGCGAGCAAGGCCGCCATGTGTATCGGTTGCCACGGCATCCAGGACTACCGCGCGGCGTATCCGGAGGTCTACCGGGTGCCTGTCCTGGGCGGCCAGAACCAGCAATACCTCGAGAACGCGCTGAAGGCCTACCGCAAGAAGGATCGTCACTTCCCGTCGATGAATGCGATCGCCGGTTCGCTGACGGACCAGGACATCGCGGATCTGGCGGCCTACTACGCCGCCCAGAAGGCCGACACGAAGGACAATCCCTACAAGTAAAGCGCGCGCCGCCGATCTTCCCGGCGGGACAGGAGCATTCATGAACAACGCATTCAAGACGGCGGCGGTTGCACTGGCGGCCGGCCTCGCGATCGGTACCGCGCACGCAGCGGACATCTCGAAGGGCAAGGAACTGGTCGAGTCGCACAACTGCGCGGCCTGCCACGGCGCGCAGCTGAACAAGCCGATCAACGCCGAATATCCGCGCCTGGCCGGCCAGCACGCCGACTACCTCGTGTGGTCGATGCGCCAGTACCAGATGGGGCTGACGAACCCGCTGCTCGGCCGCAACAACGCGATCATGCAGGCCCAGGTGCAGAACCTGTCGGTCAGCGACATGAAGGACATCGCGGCCTACATCGAGTCGCTGAAGGAAACCGACCTCGTGTTCAAGAAGTAAGCGTGCCGGGCCTCGGCGGCCCGCGCAGCAAGCATGCCCCGCCTCGGCGGGGTATTTTTTTGTCCGCGATCGGGCCGGTCCCGGCGCTCAGTCGCGGGACGCGCGGCGCAGGATGCGCTGCAGGTACGCGTCGGTATCGGGCGGCGTGTTCGTGCGCTGCGCTTCCCAGATCGTTTCGCCGAGGCATTCCATGATCGCGTGTTGCGCGTCGTGGGTCGAGTCGAGCTTCGCGGCCAGCTTGTCGTGCGCGGCGCGGATGCCGGGCGGCTGGTCGATCGACAGCTGCTCGCTGATCGCGAGGTGCATCGACAGGTGCAGGAACGGGTTCGTCCGGCCTTCCTCGGGCGTGTAGTTGCGCGCGGCCGCGCCGTCGGCGTCGGCTAGTTCGTCGTGGTATTCGGGATGCTCGACGATCCAGTCGGCGGCCATCGCTTCCAGCGGCGTCAGGATCTCGCCCGCGCGCTGCTTGCGCCAGGTCTCGGTGAAAAAGCGACGCACGTCGTCGCGAC
>NZ_JAAGPK010000164.1:0-16085 GCF_017104685.1 Burkholderia sp. Tr-20355
ACTGTACGGTGTCGAGACCGCGATCGTGCCGCTCGCGGACGACTTCTCGATCCGTGTCGACGACTACCTCGACGATGCCGGCGGCGTGCTGTTTCCGAACCCGAATGCGCCGACCGGGCGCGCGCTGTCGCTCGCGGCGTGCGCGCGGATGCGGCGCTGCTCGCGCGCGTCGCCCACACCGCGCCGCAGTCGCGGCTCGACCGGCAGGCGCGGCGCGACAACGTAATGGCGGCGTTCGTGGTGGCCGGTGACGTCGCCGGCCGCCACATCGCGCTCGTCGACGACGTGATGACGTCCGGCGCGACGCTCGCGGCCGCCGCGCACGCGCTGAAGGCGGCGGGCGCCGCGCGCGTGACGAATCTGGTTGCGCTGCGCACCGCCAGGGATTAATTAGATAGAGAGGCCGGCCACGCCTGCGTGGCCGCGGCCGCCACGAACCGGCCGGCCGGGAACGCGCACGTTGCGCGGCCCCGGCCGGCCCAGCCAAACCGAAACATGTTCAACGTCGTCCTCGTCGCTCCCGAAATTCCGCCGAACACCGGCAACGTGATCCGCCTGTGCGCCAATACGGGCGCGCACCTGCACCTGATCGAGCCGCTCGGCTTCCCGCTCGACGACGCACGGATGCGCCGCGCCGGCCTCGACTATCACGAGTATGCGCAGATGCGCGTGCACCGCGACTGGGATGCGTTCGTCGCATCCGAAGCACCCGATCCCGCGCGGATGTTCGCGTTCACGACCCGCGGCTCGGGCCGCTTCCACGATCACGCGTTCCTGCCGGGCGACTGGTTCGTGTTCGGCTCGGAGACCCGCGGCCTGCCCGCCGAGCTGCTCGAGCGCTTTCCGGACGAACAGCGCGTCCGCCTGCCGATGCGGCCGGACAACCGCAGCCTGAACCTGTCCAACACGGTCGCGGTGGTCGTGTTCGAGGCGTGGCGCCAGGCCGGCTTCGAAGGCGGCGCCTGACCCACCGGGCACGCCACCCGCGGCGCGCGATGCGTCAGGTCCGCGTGAGCCGCACGCGATACAGGTCGTAGATGTCGGGGGAAAAGCACGCGAACACCACGCGTGCGAGGTTCGGCGCCTGCGGCAGCATTTCGGCGACGGTGCCGACCGCGATGCCGACGGCCTCCTCGACCGGATAACGATAGATTCCGCAGCTGATTGCCGGGAACGCGATCGACGTCGCGGCGACCTCCTCGGCCAGCTCGATCGCCCGCCGGTAGCACGACGCGAGCAGGTCGGCCTCGCCGCGCCCGCCGCCGTGCCATACGGGGCCGACCGCATGGATCACGTAGCGCGCCGGCAGCCCGTGGCCGCGCGTGAGCTTTGCGTCGCCCGTGTCGCAGCCGCCGAGCGTGCGGCACTCGGCGAGCAGGCCGGGGCCGGCCGCGCGATGGATGGCGCCGTCGACGCCGCCCCCGCCGAGCAGCGAGCCGTTCGCCGCGTTGACGATCGCGTCGACCTCGAGCGTCGTGATGTCGACGACCCGCGCGTCGAGCGTGGTGGAACCGATCTGCAGCATGACACCCTCCCGGAACGCCGGAGACGGTTCAAGCGTAGTCCGCTTTGGTGCCGCGCGCCCGGCGCAACCGCACCGGGGAGCGCCGGTTCGCGCTACTCCGCGCGCGCGTCGCGCCGCAGCAGGCCGCTGACCGCGTCGCGCGGTGCGATGCCGTCGAACAGCACGCCGCACACGGCCTCGGTAATCGGCATTTCGATCGACTGCGCGCGCGCGAGCGCCAGCACGGCCTGCGCGCAGCGCACGCCTTCGGCCACGTGGCCGAGCGCGCCGAGGATGTCGTTCAGCGTGCGGCCGGCCGCCAGTTGCAGGCCGACCGTACGGTTGCGCGACAGGTCGCCCGTCGCGGTGAGGATCAGGTCGCCGAGGCCCGTGAGGCCCGTGAAGGTTTCCGCGCGGCCGCCGAGCGCGACGCCGAGCCGCGACATTTCGGCGAGGCCGCGCGTGATCAGCGCGGCGCGCGCGTTCAGCCCGAGGCCCAGGCCGTCCGAGATGCCGGTCGCGATCGCCAGCACGTTCTTCACCGCGCCGCCGACCTCGACGCCGACCACGTCGTCGCCCGTGTAGATCCGCATCGCGCCGTGATGGAACGCGGCGAGCGTGCGCTCGCGGCATGCGGCCGACGTGCTCGCCACCGTCAGCGCGACGGGCAGCGACTGGCCGACCTCGCGCGCGAAGCTCGGGCCCGACAGCACGCCGTTGCTCTGCTGCTCGGGCAGCTCGGCCGCGATCACCTGGTGCGGCAGCAGATGCGTGTCGGCCTCGAAGCCCTTGCAGACCCAGACGATATGCGCGGGCACGCAGCCTGCGTCGCGCATCGCGCGGCACAGCGTGCGCAGCCCGGCCACGGGCGCGGCGATCACGCACAGCGCGTCGTCCGCGGCGCCGTGCGCGAGCGCGGCGCCGAGATCGGCGTCGTAGCGCAACGCGTCGGGCAGCGCGATGCCGTCCAGATAGCGGGCGTTTTCGTGCCGGGCCTGCAGCCCGGCGATGAGCGCGGCGTCGCGCGCCCACAGAAGCGTATCGTGCCGCGCGGCCAGATGGCCCGCGAGCGCGGTGCCCCAGGCACCGGCGCCGAGAACGGCTACTTTCATACCCAGCACCGGTCTGCGTTCAACGTCAGTTCAGCGTCGTGCCGTTCGGCGCGCCTGCCGCGGCGCCGGCCTGCTGCTGAAGCTGCGCGAGGCGCTGCTCGTACAGCGCCTGGAAGTTGATTTCCGCCAGGTGGATCGGCGGGAAGCCCGCGCGCGTGATCGCATCGGCGATGTTCGAACGCAGGTACGGGAACAGGATCGTCGGGCAAGCGATGCCGACGAGCGGGTCGAGCTGTTCGTCCGGAATGTTGCGGATGTCGAAAATACCGGCCTGCTTCGCTTCGATCAGGAACGCGACCTTGTCCTTCACCTTCGCCGTGACGGTACCCGACACGACGACTTCGAACACGCTTTCCGCGAGACGGTCGGCCTTCACGTCGACTTCGACCTCAACCGACGGCATGTCCTGCTCGAGGAAGATCGCCGGCGAATTCGGCTGCTCGAGCGACATATCCTTCAGGTAGACGCGCTGGATGTTGAAGAACGGTTGGTTTTCGACGTCGGACATGGTGTTTCCCTAAAAGTGGTGACGGGGCGGCCCGGCTTCTCGCCGGCCGCCACGGATGAATCCTGCGCGCCCAAGCCGCGGCGCGGCCGGCGGCCATTCTGCCCTAATCAGGCCGCTTGCAGAAGCGGCACGAGCCCGCCTTCGCGGTCGAGCTTCGACAGATCGTCGTAACCGCCGACGTGCGTGTCGCCGATATAGATCTGCGGCACCGTGCGGCGCCCCGTGCGCGTCATCATTTCCTCGCGGCGGGCCGGATCGCGATCGATCAGCACCTTCTCGATCTGCTCGACCCCGCGCAGCTTCAGCAGGCGCTCGGCCTGCATGCAATACGGACACACCTGCGTGCTGTACATCAAAACCTTGTTCACTTCGCCACTCCTTGTTTGACGACCGGCATCCCGGCCTGCTGCCAGGCGGCCACGCCGCCCTCGAGCACGTGCACCTCGGCGTAACCGGCCGCCTCGACCTCGCGCGCCGCCTTCTGCGACTGCTGGCCGTTCTGGCAGACGAGCAGCACCGGCGTGCTCTTGTTCTTCGCGACTTGCGCAATTTTCGCGCCGATCTCGCCCGCGGCGACCTGGCGCGCCGACGGCAGGTGGCCGGCGGCGAAATCGGACGCGGCGCGCAGGTCGATCACGACCGCGTTGCGACGGTTGATGAGTTGCGTCGCCTCCGCGGCCGACAGGCCGCCACGGCCGCGGCGCAGTGCGGGCCAGGCCAGCAGGCCGCCGGAGACCACCAGGATCGCGATGAGGGCCAGGTTCGTGTAATCGGTAAAGAACGTCACGGAATTCCGCCGGAAAAAGAGAAATCGGATGAGGACAATCCCGCCATTATAAAATAACCGTCTTGCGCGATGGCGGGCCCCGGTCGGGTCCCGTGCGACGCGCCCCGCTTCCCTATCACTACCGACCGCAAGATCCATGTACAAACTCGTTCTCATCCGCCACGGCGAATCGACGTGGAACAAGGAAAACCGCTTCACCGGCTGGGTCGACGTCGACCTGACCGAACAGGGTCGCAACGAGGCCTACCAGGCCGGCGAATTGCTCAAGGAGGCCGGCTACACGTTCGACATCGCGTACACGTCGGTGCTCAAGCGCGCGATCCGCACGCTGTGGCACGTGCAGGACCGGATGGACCTGATGTACCTGCCGGTCGTCCACTCGTGGCGCCTGAACGAGCGCCACTACGGTGCGCTGTCGGGCCTGAACAAGGCGGAAACGGCCGCGAAGTTCGGCGACGAGCAGGTGCTCGTGTGGCGCCGCAGCTACGACACGCCGCCGCCCGCGCTCGAGCCGACCGACGAGCGCGCGCCGTTCAACGACCCGCGCTATGCGAAGGTGCCGCGCGAGCAGCTGCCGCTCACCGAGTGCCTGAAGGACACGGTCGCGCGCGTGCTGCCGCTATGGAACGAATCGATCGCGCCGGCCGTCCGTGCCGGCAAGCAGGTGCTGATCGCCGCGCACGGCAACTCGCTGCGCGCGCTGATCAAGTACCTCGACGGCATCTCGGACAGCGACATCGTCGGCCTGAACATCCCGAACGGCGTGCCGCTCGTGTATGAACTCGACGAGAACCTGAAGCCGATCCAGCACTATTACCTCGGCGACCAGGACGCGATCGCGCAGGCGCAGGCCGCCGTCGCGAAGCAGGGCAAGGCGGGCTGACGCCCGTCGCGCCGGGCGGGCCGCGTCCGGCGCGGGGTGCCCGGCCGCGGCCCGCACCCCGCGCGAACCTTCTCGGCCCCGCTGCTGTCGAATCCGCTTTCGAACCCGCAGCGCGTCCGGCGGGGCCCAGCCAGGCCGGCTCCGGGCCGTTTGCGGCGCTTTTCGCGCCGTTCCACTGAGTCTTCGGACGAACAGTTATACTTGTCCGCTACATCCCCGCTACCGCCACGCGCTTCCCGACCGCACCAGATCTCTATGCGAATGAAATTGAAGAACATCGGCCTGATTGCCGCGGGCCTCGCCACGGGCGTGTTCGCCACGCTGCAGGTTTCCGCATCGGCCGAGCAGACCGCCACGGCGCCGCTTCCCCTGGACCAGCTCCGCCTGTTCGCGGAAGTCTTCGGCCAGATCAAGCGCGAGTACGTCGAACCGGTCGACGACAAGAAGCTGCTGACGGCGGCGATCAAGGGCATGGTGTCGAGCCTCGACCCGCACTCGTCGTTCCTCGACAAGACCGACTATGACGAGCTGCAGGAGCAGACGAAGGGCCGCTTCGCGGGTCTCGGCATCGAGATCTCGCAGGAAGACGGCCTCGTCAAGGTGATCTCGCCGATCGAGGATACGCCCGCGTTCCGCGCCGGCATCCGTCCGGGCGACCTGATCACGCGCATCAACGACAAGCCGGTGCGCGGCATGACGCTCGACAAGGCCGTCAAGCAGATGCGCGGCGAGCCGGGCACCAAGGTCACGCTGACGATCTTCCGCAAGAGCGACGACCGCACGTTCCCGGTCACGGTCACGCGCGCGATCATCAAGGTCCAGAGCGTGAAGATGAAGATCCTCGATCCGGGCTACGCGTATGTCCGCATCACGAGCTTCCAGGAGCGCACGACGCCCGACCTCGCGCAGAAGCTGCAGGACATCGCGCGCCAGCAGCCGAACCTGAAGGGCCTCATCCTCGACCTGCGCAACAACGGCGGCGGCCTGCTGCAGAGCGCGGTCGGCGTGGCCGGCGCGTTCCTGCCGCCCGACTCGGTCGTCGTGTCGACCAACGGCCAGATCCCCGATTCGAAGCAGGTCTACCGCGATACGTACGACAACTATCGCCTGCCGTCCTTCGACGGCGATCCGCTGAAGAACCTGCCGCCGGTCTTCAAGACCGTGCCGATGATCGTGCTGACGAACGCCTATTCGGCATCCGCGTCGGAAATCGTCGCGGGTGCGCTGCAGGATTCGAAGCGCGCGCAGATCATGGGCAAGACGACGTTCGGCAAGGGTTCGGTGCAGACGGTCCGCCCGATGACGGCCGACACGGCGCTGCGCCTGACCACCGCGTACTACTACACGCCGAGCGGCCGTTCGATCCAGAACAAGGGCATCACGCCGGACGTGCCGGTCGATCAGTACGCGGACGGCGATCCCGACGACGTGCTCGTGACGCGCGAGGTCGACTACACGAACCACCTCGCGAACACGCAGGACCCGAACGAGAAGAAGGAACAGGAAGAGCGCGAGCAGCGCCGGATGGATCAGCTGCGCATCCTCGAAGAGCAGAACGACAAGAAGACGCCGGAGCAACGCCAGAAGGATCGCGATCGCAAGCCGATCGAGTTCGGCAGCGCCGACGACTTCATGATGCAGCAGGCGCTCAACAAGCTCGAGGGCAAGCCGGTCCAGGAATCGAAGTCGCTGCTCGCCGAGAGCACGAAGAGCCCGACCGGCAAGGCTGCCGCCGTATCGAAGGCATCGGGCGCCAGCGCAAAGCCGGCGTCCGCACCGAAGCCCGCGTCGGCGCCGAAGTAAGCGCCGGCCGGCATCCGACGGGCCATCGCGGGAAGACCGCGATGGCCCGTTTTTCATGCGCGCCTAAAATAACGAAACGTCCGCCCGCCTCGCCCCACGACTCCCCATGAACGACGATCAACTCCTGCGCTACTCCCGACACATCCTCGTCGACGAAATCGGCATCGACGCGCAGCAGCGCTTTCTCGACGCGCATGCGATCGTCGTCGGCGCGGGCGGCCTCGGCTCGCCCGCCGCGATGTACCTCGCGGCATCGGGTGTCGGCACGATCACGCTCGTCGACGCCGATACGGTCGACCTCACGAACCTGCAGCGGCAGATCCTGCACGTGACGGCATCGGTCGGCCGCAGCAAGGTCGAATCGGGGCGCGACGCACTCGCGCAGCTGAACCCCGAGGTGAAGGTGAACGCGGTCGCGGCACGCGTCGACGATGCGTGGCTCGACACGCACGTCCCGCGGGCGACCGTCGTGCTCGACTGCACCGACAACTTCGCGACGCGCCACGCGATCAACCGCGCGTGCGTCGCGCACGGCGTGCCGCTCGTGTCGGGCGCCGCACTGCGTTTCGACGGCCAGATCAGCACGTTCGACTTCCGCGATCCGGCCGCGCCCTGCTATGCGTGCGTGTTCCCGGAAGACCAGCCGTTCGAGGAAGTCGCGTGCGCGACGATGGGCGTGTTCGCACCGACGGTCGGCATCATCGGCGCGATGCAGGCGGCCGAAGCGCTGCGCGTGATCGGCGGCATCGGCAAGACGCTCAACGGGCGGCTGATGATGCTCGATTCGCTGCGAATGGAGTGGACGACGATGAAAATCGCGCGCCAGGCCGACTGCCCCGTGTGCGGGGGCCGGCACTGACGCGCGACGGGCTGGCGCCGAGCGGCGCCTGCGCGACACGGCGACAGCGAGCGGCGACCTGGCCGCCTAGGCGGCCGCATCCGCCCGCGGCTCGGCGACCGACAACCGCTGCAACGCCGCCTGCACTTCTTCCGGCTCGAACGCCGCGAGCACGTCGGCCGTCGGCTTCTCGAGCGCCTTCAGATGCGCGCGCAGGATCTCCTGCTTCACGACGAGCAGCTGGCTCGGGTGCATCGAGAACTCGGTGAGCCCCATTCCGAGCAACAGGCGCGTGAGCGCCGGATCGCCCGCCATCTCCCCGCACACCGACACCGACACGCCCGCGCGCTTCGCTTCGCGCAGCGTATAGGCGATCAGGTGCAGCACGGCCGGATGCAGCGGGTCGTACAGGTGCGCGACCGCGTTGTCGGCGCGGTCGATCGCGAGCGTGTACTGGATCAGGTCGTTCGTGCCGATCGACAGGAAATCGAACCGCTTCAGGAACAGCGGCAGCGCGATCGCCGCAGCCGGAATCTCGATCATCGCGCCGATGCGAACGTTCCGGTCGTACGCGAGCCCCGCATCGTCGAGCTGGCGCTTCGCCTCGCGGATCAGGTCGAGCGTCTGGTCGATTTCCTGCGCGTGCGCGAGCATCGGGATCAGGATCTTCACCTGGCCGAACGCGGACGCGCGCAGGATCGCCCGCAGCTGCGTGAGGAACATCTGCGGCTCGGACAGGCTCCAGCGGATCGCGCGCAGGCCGAGCGCCGGGTTCGGCGCGGTTTCGTAGCCTTCGTCGAGCGCCTCGAGCGGCTTGTCCGCGCCGACGTCGATCGTGCGGATCGTCACCGGCATGCCCTTCATCCACTCGACGGCGCGCTTGTACGCGGCGAACTGCTCCTCCTCTTCCGGCATCTCCTTCTGATGCATGAACAGGAACTCGGAGCGGAACAGGCCGACGCCGACCGCACCGGCCTCGACGGCCGCCTTCGCGTCGTCGGGCAGCTCGATGTTCGCGTACAGCTCGATCTTGGTGCCGCACAACGTTTGCGTCGGCGAGAACTTCAGCCGCTGCAGCTTGCGCTGCTCCAGCTGCTTCTCGGACTGGCGGTACGAATATTCCTCGAGGACGATCGGCGCGGGATCGACGATCACGATGCCCTGGTCGCCGTCGACGATGATCAGGTCGTCCTGGCGGATCAGCGCGCTCGCGTGCTGCACGCCGACCGCGGCCGGAATGCCGAGACTGCGCGCGACGATCGCCGTGTGCGACGTGCGCCCGCCGAGATCGGTGACGAACGCCTGGAACGACTGCGTCTTGAACTGCATCATGTCGGCCGGCGCGATGTCGTGCGCGACGACGATCATCTCGTTCGTGCCGTTCTTGGCCGCGCGGTCGAGCGCCTGCGACGCGGACGGCGCACCGGCCAAGGCCTTCAGCACGCGCTCGACCACCTGCTCGATGTCGGCCTTGCGCTCGCGCAGGTATTCGTCCTCGATGTCGTCGAAGTGGCGCGTGAGCAGCTCGAGCTGCTCGGTCAGCGCCCATTCGACGTTGTAGCGGCGCGTGCGGATCAGGTCGATGGTTTCCTGCACGAGCATCTCGTCGCTCAGGATCATCGTGTGGACGTCGATGAATGCGCCGACTTCGCTCGGGGTGTCGTCGGTCAGGTCGGCGCGCAGCGCCTCGAGTTCGTGATGCACGACGTCGAGCGCCGTGCGGAATCGCTCGACCTCGGCGTCGATCTGGGGTGCCTCGACCAGGTAATGGGCGACGTCGAGCGCCGCCGGCGCGATCAGATACGCTCGCCCGATCGCGATACCACGTGAGACGGGAATGCCATGCAGCGTGAAGGACACGCGCACCTCCTCTGTACAAGTAAAGCCGCGGCACACTGCTGCGATGCGCTTATGACCCCGGTTAGCGATTATAAATTCCGCGCCCCCCCGCTGACTGCATGCACCGCAGCATTGCGCATTCCGCATCAATGCTGCCGACGAAAAAAATGCCGCGAAATCCGCGGCATTCTGACTGGAAACGGCAACGATCGCGCGTGGCGATCACTGGCCTTCGCCGAACTTGTCGGCGATCAGCTTCAGCAGCGCGTCCATCGCTTCCTGCTCGTCGGACCCTTCGGTCTCGATCGTTACGGTGCTGCCGATCCCCGCCGCCAGCATCATCACGCCCATGATGCTCTTCGCATTGATCTTGCGCCCGTTGCGCGTCATCCAGACTTCCGACTGGAAGTTGCCGGCCAGTTGCGTGAGCTTGGCCGATGCGCGCGCATGGAGCCCCAATTTATTGACGATGGTGGTTTCTTGTTGAAGCATGATTCTCGGTCGGATCGGTCGAGGCCGCCGGCGGCGCACGCCGGCGGTGTGGTCTAAAACGGAAAACGGGAAATCAGTGCGACTCGGTGCGCGGCTGCGGTTCCGGCGGAATCGGCGCGCATTGGCCGCAGCCGGTTTCCGTCGGCGGCGGCGGTGTGCCGGCCGACACCTCGTGGACGCCCTTCGCGCCGCCGGACAGCGCCTTGTCGACGAGCTTGTCGAGCGGCACGGTACGGTAGCAGACGGCCCGCACGAGCATCGGCAGGTTCACGCCCGCCAGCACGCGCACGTTGTCGAGCTTCGCGAGCTGGCCGGCGATGTTCGCCGGCGTCGCGCCGTACATGTCGGTCAGCACGACCACGCCGTTGTCTTCCCGGAGCCGCGCGAGTTCCGCGTGCGCGAACGCCATCACCTGGGCCGGGTCGCTGTCCGCCATCACGTCGATACAGCCGATGCGGGCAGGCACGCCGCCATAGATGTGCGCGATGCAGTCCCGCAGCGCGGTGGCGAGCGGAGCGTGCGCGATGATCAGGATCCCGGCCATGTCAGATCGCTCCCGGCCGCCCCTGGCGGGCCGACGCCCCGCGGCGGGGCAATGAGCGTAGCGAGTGTGGGAAACGTTTCATGTTCAGCCTTGCAACAGTATCGGCCCGACCGCCGGGCCTTCGGTGCGCCGAAAACGGCACCTGGCAAGCGGGCATTGTAGCAGGCCGGTCAAGCTGCTCCGGCGACGGGGGGCCTGCGCGGCCGCCGCCGGGGTTGCGCGGAAAGCGGCCTACGCGGCCGCACGCTCCAGCGCGTCGATGAACATCGCGGCGACGTCGAAGCCCGTTTGCTCCATGATCTCGCGGAAGCACGTCGGACTCGTGACGTTCACCTCGGTCAGCCAGTCGCCGATCGCATCGAGGCCGACCAGCAGCAGCCCGCGCGACGCGAGCACGGGCCCGAGCGTGGCCGCGATCTCGCGATCGCGGGCCGTCAGCGGCTGCGCGACGCCGAGCCCGCCCGCGGCGAGATTGCCGCGCACCTCGCTGCCCTGCGGAATCCGCGCGAGCGAATACGGCACGGGCTCGCCGGCGATCAACAGGATGCGCTTGTCGCCCGCCTTGATCTCCGGAATGAACTTCTGGATCATCAGCGAGCGCGTGCCGTCATGGCCGAGCATCTCGATGATCGCGCCGAGATTCATCCCGTCGGCCTTCACGCGGAACACGCCCATCCCGCCCATCCCGTCGAGCGGCTTCACGATCACGTCGCCATGCTCGGCGTGGAATGCACGCAAGCGCGCCGCGTCGCGCGTGACGAGCGTCGGTGCGACGAACTGCGGAAACTCGCCGATCGCCAGCTTCTCCGAGTGATCGCGGATCGACTGCGGCTTGTTGAACACGCGTGCGCCCGCGCGTTCGGCCAGCTCCAGCATCCAGGTGGCCGTCACGTACTCCATGTCGAACGGCGGATCCTTGCGCATCAGCACCGCGCCGAACGACGTCAGTTGACGCGACTCGTGCGCGGCCGCCTCGTACCACGGACGGCGATGCAGGTCGGTCGTGTCGCCGACGATCGTCACGCGCTGCACGTCCGCCTCGACGCCCGAGCCCGTCCACGCGAGCTGGTGCGGCTGGCACGTGTACACCGCATGCCCGCGCCGGGCGGCCTCCGCCATCATCGCGTAGGTCGAATCCTTGTAGATCTTGAAATGCTCGAGCGGGTCGGCGATAAAAAGAATGTCCATGCGGGTCCTGTACGTAGCGAAGGTCCGTTACACCTGGATGGCTTCGGGATCGGTCTTTTCCAGTTCGATCGACGACGCGATCAGCGACAGCCGCGCGACGACGCCGTACATGTAGAAACGGTTCGGCGGCGCGGCGCCGGGCTTCGCGCCGGCATCCGGCAGCGCGGTGTGCTCGAAGCCGAGCGGCACGTAGTGCATGCCGGGCGCGTTCAGGTTCTGGTCGCGCTCGCGGCCGCCGTGCGTGCGGTAGAAGCCGCCGACCACGTAGCGGTCGATCATGTACACGACGGGCTCGGCCACTTCGTCGCCGACGCGCTCGAACGTATAGACGCCTTCCTGCACGATCACGTCGCGCACCGCGAGGCCGGCCTTCGACTCGGCCATCTGCGCGCGCTCGGCCTTCGACATCCGGCCGATCTCGGCCGCGTCGTGCACGGTCATCACGCCGCGCCCCGCCGTGCCCGCGTCGGCCTTCACGACGACGTACGGCTTCTCGCTGATCCCGTATTCGCGATACTTGCGCGCGATCTTCTTCAGCACGCCGTCGATCGCGTCGGCGAGCGCCTGCTCGCCTTCATGCGCCTGCCAGTCGACGCCTTCCACGTGCGCGAAATACGGATTCACCATCCACGGATCGACGCCGACCATCTTCGCGAACTTCTTCGCGACGTCGTCGTAGCACGCGAAGTGCGTCGACTTGCGGCGCACGGCCCAGCCCGCGTGCAGCGGCGGCAGCAGGTATTGCTCGTGCAGGTTTTCCAGCACGGCCGGGATGCCGGCCGACAGGTCGTTGTTCAGCAGGATCGAGCACGGATCGAAATTCTTCAGGCCAAGGCGGCGCTGCGAACGCTCGAGCGGCTCGAGCACGATCTTCTGGCCGTCGGCCAGCGTGATCGGCGTCATGTCGGTGATGCTCGGGTCGAGCGAGCCGAAGCGCACGTTCAGGCCGGCCTGACGCATGATCGTCGCGAGGCGCGCGACGTTTTCGAGGTAGAACGCGTTGCGGGTCGGCAGCTCGGGGATCACGAGCAGGTTCTTCGCGTCCGGGCAGATCTTCTCGATCGCGGCCATCGCGGCCTGCACGGCCAGCGGCAGCACTTCGGACGGCAGGTTGTTGAACGCGCCGGGAAACAGGTTCGCGTCGACGGGCGCCAGCTTGAAGCCGGCATTGCGCAGGTCCACCGAACAATAGAACGGCGGGGTGTGTTCCTGCCATTCGAGCCTGAACCAGCGTTCGATCGCAGGCGTCGCGTCGAGGATCTTCTGCTCGAGTTCGAGCAGCGGACCGTTCAACGCGGTAACGAGGTGGGGAACCATGAATCACTCGCGAGCGGGAGAATGAAGATTGTAGAGCAATTGCCTTGCCCATTTGGGGATTGTTCCCGGCTTCACAAGGATAAGGAGGAAGTTTTCGGCTATTGACCCGATAGAGTGAAGGGTTATCCGCTACGGCAGTGAGTGGCAGGAGAAAAAAAGCCCGCCGGGTAGGCGGGCCGAAGTCGCTGCGCTCATTCGGAGCGGGCGCCGTCGTCGCGGCGGCCCGCTGTTGATTCGTGAGACTTATTCCACGTGCTCGCCGTGCAGGATCACGTCGAGACCTTCGCGCTCTTCCTCTTCGGTCACGCGCAGGCCCATCGTCAGGTCGATCAGCTTCAGCAGCACGAAGCTCAGCACGCCGCTGTAGACCAGCGTGATCAGCACGCCCTTCGCCTGCAGCAGCAGGCTGCCGTCGGCGCCGCCGATGTCCTTGACCGCGAACACACCCGTCAGCAGCGCGCCGAGAATCCCGCCGATGCCGTGCACGCCGAACGCGTCGAGCGAATCGTCGTAGCCGAGCTTCGACTTGAGCCAGGTCGCCGACCAGAAGCAGACGACGCCGGCGGCGATACCGATCACCAGTGCGCCCGCCACGCCGACGAAACCGGCGGCCGGCGTGATCGCCACGAGACCCGCGACCGCGCCCGACACGATGCCGAGCACCGACGGCTTGCCCTTCGCGATCCACTCGGCAAACATCCAGCCGAGCGCCGCGCAGGCGGTTGCCACTTGCGTGGTCAGCATCGCGAAGCCGGCACGGCCGTCGGCCGCGACCGCGGAACCCGCGTTGAAGCCGAACCAGCCGACCCACAGCATCGAGCCGCCGATCATCGTCAGCACGAGGTTGTGCGGCGCCATCGATTCGCGACCGTAGCCGACACGCTTGCCGAGCACGAGGCACGACACGAGGCCAGCGATACCGGCGTTGATGTGCACCACCGTGCCGCCCGCGAAGTCGAGCACGCCGTCGGCCGACAGCCAGCCGGTCGGCTCCCACACCATGTGCGCGATCGGCACGTAGACGATCAGCGACCAGAGCGTCATGAACACGAGCATCGCCGAGAACTTCATGCGATCGGCGAACGCGCCGCAGATCAGCGCCGGCGTGATGATCGCGAACGTCATCTGGTAGACGAAGTAGACCGATTCCGGAATCGTCGTCGCGAGATGGCTGACGGTCAGCGTCGTCGCCTTGTCGCCCTTGATGTAGTTCATGCCGTGCAGGAACGCGCGCGACAGGCCGCCGATGAAGCCGTTGCCCGGCGTGAACGCGAGGCTGTAGCCGACCACCGTCCACAGCACCGTGATCACCGCGGTGATCGCGAAGCTCTGCATCACGGTCGCGAGCACGTTCTTCTTGCGGACCATGCCCGCGTAGAACAACGCGAGGCCCGGGATCGTCATGAACAGCACGAGCGCGGTGGAGGTCAGCATCCACGCGGTGTCGCCCGCGCTGATCTTCGACGAATCGACCGAGAACGGGGCGGTCGGCGCAGCCGGTGCGGCCGGCGCGGACGCGGCGGCGGCGGCCGATGCGTCGGAAGCCGTGGCGGCGGGCGCGGATGCGGCCGCGGCGGACGCCGCGTCGTCGGCAAGCGCGGAGCCGACGCCGGCCGCCATCAGCGAGCCGGCCATCAGCAGGGACATCAGAAGTTTGCGCATCTTGGGTTTCCTCTTGTCGCTTGTCTTGTCTGTTCTGTTACAGCGCGTCGGCGCCGGTCTCCCCGGTGCGAATCCGGATCACTTGCTCGATCGGCGTGACGAAAATCTTGCCGTCGCCGATTTTCCCGGTGCGCGCGGCCCGCTCGATCGCTTCCACCGCCTGGTCGACGAGATCGTCGGACACGGCCGCCTCGATCTTCATCTTCGGCAGGAAATCGACCACGTATTCGGCGCCGCGATACAGCTCGGTATGCCCCTTCTGGCGGCCGAACCCTTTTACCTCCGTCACCGTGATGCCCGAGACGCCAAGCGCCGACAGCGCCTCGCGCGTCTCATCGAGCTTGAACGGCTTGATGATTGCGGTAATGAGTTTCATGAAGTCCTCTCGCTGAGTTGTCCCGTCGAATTGGTTGGAATGTTGTAACGGACTCTCCTCAGCAACTCGCATGCCATGTTGATCCGAGCACCGTCTCGAAGGGCTCGGGAACGGGGTCGCATCCCCCGATGTAAGGCGCCGAAGCCCGGCCGAATGGCCAACGCGGGCCGGTTTGCTGGCGCGGCGAAAGGAACGTTGCTAGAGTGCACGCACGTCCCGGATTACCGGGCCATTCACCCATGCCGGCGCCATGCCCGGAATTCGCGCCCCCGGCGCACCATTTCCGGTCATGCGTGCATCATGGGCACGTACGCAACTGAAGATGCACAATTTTTGTGCAAGGAAGGGGAATCACATGAAGCAACCCAGCGACGTTTTCAACGATCTGCAGTCGCGCGTCAGCGACCTGCTGAAAAACTCGCCGGCCAAGGACGTCGAGCGCAACGTGAAGGCCATGCTGTCGCAAGGCTTCTCGAAGCTCGATCTCGTCACGCGCGAGGAATTCGACACGCAGGCCCAGGTGCTCGCCCGCACCCGCGTGCGCCTCGAGGAACTCGAAAAGCGCGTCGCGGAACTCGAGCAGAAGCTCGCCGCACCGCAGGCCTGACGCCGCACCCGGCCGCAAGGTCCGGGCGCGGGCCGCCTCGCGCGGTCCGCGCCCGCCACCGCCGAGCCGCCGTTTTCGTCGTAGTTCGTCGTCCGCCGTTCTCCGCAGCACCCCGCTCTTCGCAGTCCATCGCTCTTCGCAGTTCGTCGTTTCGCAGTCCCTCGTTCTTTCCCCGCGCCACGCCGGCACGCGCGCACCGATTTCTCCGATTCCCGCGGCATGCGGCCCCGAACGGCCGTCGTCCGCCTGCTTACAGGAGCCTCGCCATGTCGCTCGCCGTGGTGCGCAGTCGCGCGCCCGCCTCCGGCCGCGCGCCGGACGTTACCGTCGAAGTCCATCTCGCCAACGGGCTGCCGTCGTTCTCGATCGTCGGCCTGCCCGATCTCGAAGTCCGCGAGAGCCGCGAGCGCGTGCGCGCCGCGCTGCAGAACTGCGGCTTCGAATTTCCCGTGCGCCGCATCACCGTGAATCTCGCGCCGGCCGACCTGCCCAAGGAGTCGGGCCGGTTCGACCTGCCGATCGCGCTCGGCATCCTCGCCGCGAACGGCCAGATCCCGGCCGACGCGCTGGCCGGCCGCGAATTCGCCGGCGAACTGTCGCTGACGGGCGCGCTGCGGCCGATGCG
>NZ_JAAGPK010000165.1:0-234 GCF_017104685.1 Burkholderia sp. Tr-20355
TAAAAAAAAAAAAAGACAAGAATACAGGTTTCTCCCTACTTATCCCAATTGTTGATCTCACATTACGCACATTGCTACTTCTGCTTTATCGCACCAGACACTTGTATTACCGTTATTCTCTTTCTCATTCTTGTCCTCTCTCTTAAGTGAGCATACACGATTCATCCCTCTCGCATCCTCACCCATTCATCTCTACGTCTGTAATGTCTACTCTATGTCTCTCACTCTCTGACT
>NZ_JAAGPK010000166.1:0-16049 GCF_017104685.1 Burkholderia sp. Tr-20355
TCCGCGGCGGCGCGCGCGAAGGCTTCCGCGCTGCGGGCCGCCTGCTGCGCGGCGTGGTGATCGTGGAGGAGCTGATCGACGCCCGTGGCGAGCGAAGCGATCTGATCGTTCAGGTTCATGCGTGTCTTCTCTGCGTAAGACCCGCGATTTTAACCGCTGCGCGGATGTCGGTCCGCGCGGGTCGTGTAACAAAGTGCGCAAGGCGGCGCGCCGCGCGCCGCTTTGTGTTACTTCAGGTAGCCCGCCGAGCCGAACCAGTCGAGCGCGTCGCGCAGCCCTTCGCGGTACGGACGCGCACGGTAGCCGAGCTCGCGCTCGGCCTTCGCGGACGTGAAATACATCTTGTTCTTCGACATCCGCAGCCCGTCCACGGTGACGAACGGCTCCTTCTTCGTGAACTTCGCGACCGCTTCGGCGCCGACCGCGAGCGGGTACAGCGGCCAGCGCGGCAGCGCGATCGTCGGCGCCTTGCGGCCCGTCATCTGCGCGATGTCGGCGAGCATCTGCTGCAGCGGCAGGTTCTCGCCGCCGAGGATGTAGCGCTCGCCGATCCGGCCGCGCTCGAGCGCGAGGAAGTGGCCGTGCGCGACGTCGTCGACGTGCACCAGGTTCAGCCCCGTATCGACGAACGCGGGAATCTTGCCGAGCGCGGCCTCGACGATGATGCGGCCGGTCGGCGTCGGCTTCACGTCGCGCGGGCCGATCGGTGTCGACGGGTTGACGATCACGGCCGGCAGCCCTTCGTCGGCGATCATCCGCTCGACCGCGCGCTCCGCGCGCACCTTGCTGCGCTTGTACACGCCGATCGCCTGCTCGGCCGTGAGCGGCCGGTTCTCGTCGGACGGATCGCCGGCGCTCGTCACCTTCAGCGTCGCGACGCTGCTCGTGTAGACGATCCGCTCGACGCCCTCCGCGCGGGCCGCGCGCATCGTCGCGACCGCCCCCTCGAGGTTCGCGCGTTCGATTTCGTCGGGATCGGGCGCCCACAGCCGGTAGTCGGCCGCGACGTGCAGCAGGTAGCGCACGCCGCGCAGCGCGGCGCGCATCGACGCCTCGTCGCGCATGTCGCCGGTGACGATCTCGGCATCGAGATCCGCGACGTTCGTGCGCGGGCTGGTCGGGCGCACGAGCACGCGCACCGCATAGCCTTTCTGCTGCGCGATGCGCGCGACGGCCGAGCCGACGAAGCCGGACGCGCCGGTGACGAGAACGAGATCGCGGGAGGTATCAGTCATGCGTTTCCTTCAGGGCCGCGCGCGGGCGGCGCGGCGGTTGAGCATCGGCGAGATTGTACGTGGTCGGCGCACGCGGCGACGCCTGGCCGGCGCGTGTGCGAAGCGGCCGGCGCGACTACAATGCCGGGCTTGAATGCAACGGGAGGGCGACGCGATGAGCCGCAATGAACTGGACGAACGGATCGAAACCTACTACGTGCGGGTGCGCGGCGTCGTGCAGGGCGTCGGCTTCCGTCATGCGACGGTGCGCGAGGCGCATGCGCTGAAACTGCGCGGCTGGGTCGCGAATCTCGAGGACGGCAGCGTCGAGGCGATGATCCAGGGCCCCGGCGCGCAGATCGACCGGATGCTCGCGTGGCTGCGTCATGGGCCGCCGGCCGCGCGCGTCACCGAAGTGACGTTCGAGGAGCGCCGGACCGAGCGGCGCTTCGAGCGTTTCCAGCAGCAGTAAGCGGCGCGGAACGACCATGACGGGGTATCCGGAAGCCGGTCGCGGCCTCATGTTGTCGGTGACGGCGTCGACGCTGTTCGCGCTGATGTCGGTTTACGCAAAACTGCTCGCGCCGCTCACGGGGCTCGACATCTTCGCGTGGCGCGTCCTGTGGACCGCGCCGGGCGCGCTCGCGCTGATCGCGCTGCGCGGCCGCTGGCCGGCGCTCGTCGGTCTCGTGCACCGCACCGCGCGCGACTGGCGCCTGCTGCTCGCGCTGCCGGCGAGCGCGGCGCTGCTCGGCGTGCAGCTGTGGCTGTTCCTGTGGGCGCCGCTGCACGGCCGCATGCTCGAGGTGTCGCTCGGCTATTTCCTGCTGCCGCTGACGATGGTGATCGTCGGCCGCTTCTACTATCACGAGCGGCTCGACCCGCTGCAATGGGCGGCGGTCGCGTGCGCCGCGCTCGGCGTCGCGCACGAAGTGTGGGCGACACGCGCGTTCGCGTGGCCGACGCTCGTCGTCGCGCTCGGTTATCCGCCGTATTTCGTGCTGCGCCGGCGGATCAACGCCGATTCGCTGGCCGCGTTCGCGGTCGAGATCGTGCTGCTGTGCCCGATCGCGTTCGTGATGGTCGCGACGAGCGCGACGCGGGTCGACGGCCATCCGGCGCTGTGGGCCGCGCTGCTGCCGGGGCTCGGCGTGCTCAGCACGCTCGCGCTCGCCAGCTACCTGAAGGCGAGCCGGATGCTGCCGATGGCGCTGTTCGGGATCCTCGGCTACGTCGAACCCGTGCTGCTCGTCGCGGTGTCGCTGCTGCTGCTCGGCGAGACGCTGAGCGTCGCGAAGCTCGCCACCTACGGGCCGATCTGGGCCGCCGTCGCGCTCACCGCATGGCACAGCGCGATGCTGATGCGGCGCCTGCCCGCACGCGGATGAGCGCCGGTCGCGATGGCGCGGCCGCGCGGAACGTGCATCGCACCGCGCGTCGTGCCGCGCTCGAACGGCGGCGATCCAGCGCCCGGACGCAGCGATGCTGACCGCAAGCTGGCGTCGCGCTGACGTGAATCTGGCGACGCCGACCGCCGCGCTCCGTCAGGCTCGCGCGTGTAATCGAACAGAAGATTCGGTTGCACTTTGTTACTTAGGGTCTTCCCCGAACGGCCATTAGACTGACCTGACCGACTACCCTTCGTATGCAGCTTTTCGATGAACGGTCATCTCCGTGCCGGGCCAGCCGGGTTGGTGCGATGCGGGCATACGCGTATCGCCGCTGACCGCGCTCGCCAGCTTCTTCCCGATCCCTTCCCCGGTGCCCGTCGCACCGCCGTCGTGCCGGTGCGCTCATGTCGTTGAGCCCGTCGCCGTCCGTCACGGTCCTGCCGCCGCGCGGCGGCCGCCTGATCGAAATCGACTTCTTCCGCGGGCTCGTGCTGTTGATGATCGTCGTCGATCACATCGGCGCGAGCGTGCTGTCGCGCGTGACGCTGCATGCGTTCGCGCTGTGCGATGCAGCCGAGGTGTTCGTGTTTCTCGGCGGTTTCGCGACCGCGAGCGCGTACGGGGCGATCGCCGAGCGGCACGGCGCGCGCGCCGCGCAGCAGCGGTTCGTGCGGCGTGCGATGCAGATCTACCGCGCGTTTCTCGCGACGTCGACGCTGATGCTGGTCGTGTCGGCCGTGCTCGACCATTACGGAATCGATGCGCCGAACCTCGCGCTCGACGATGTCAGCGTGATGCTCGCGTCGCCGCTCACGGGCGCTGCCGAGTTGCTGACGTTCCAGCGCCAGCCATATCTGGCGTCGGTGCTGCCGATGTACGTGCTGTTCGCGCTCGCGTCGCCGGTGATCGTGCCGTTCGCGCGTCGCCATCCGTGGCTGCTCGTTGCGTTCAGCGTCGTGTCGTGGGGCGCGGCGGGCTGGCTCGGCCCCGAGCTGCTGGATACCGACGGCTTCCGCTGGAGCTTCAACCCGTTCGCGTGGCAGCTGATGTTCGTCGCCGGCGTGCTGGCGCGCTGCCAGCCGTTCTACCGGCGCATCGCGCTGGGGCGCTGGGGCGCGGCGGCGACCGGGCTCGCGTGCGCGGTCGTGCTCGGTTGCGCGAGCTACAAGCTGTTCTCGGGCTTGCCGTTGCCGGAAGGCGTGTTCAAGCGCGACCTGGCGCTGCCGCGCGTCGTGAGCTTCGCGGCCGTCGCATGGCTGATGGCCGATTGCGTGCGCTTCGGCTGGATCGCGCGGATCGCGCAGGGCGTGCGACCTGTCGTGGCGGTCGGCCAGCGCGGCCTGATCTGCTTCGTGGCGGGCGCGGCGATCTCGCTCGTCCTCGATTCGCTGCTGCATCCGGTCGTGGGCGGCGCCGACCTGCGGCATGTCGGCGTGGGCCTCGTGGCCGACGCGTGCGCGCTCGGGCTGATGATGGCCGTGGCCGGTTCGGGGACGTGGATCGCGCGGTGGCGCGGCGCGGCTGCGTGAGCGGCGCGGAAGGCGGCCCGCCGCGGCGTCAGTGAGGTGAGCCGATACGGGAGCGGGGCACGGCGGTTGCGTCGTCGGATTCGGCGTCGTCGCGTTCGTCCGGTGCCGGATCGTCGCGCTCGGCGAGCACCGCGTCGGCTTCGGCTGCGGCCCGGGCGGCGCGTATCGCGGTGCAGCGCTGCGCGTGCCGGATGTCCGACAGTATCCTCAAGAGCCGAGTCGTCTTGTTTTTCATGATCTTCTCCCGCCAGTGCGCATCGCGACGGAGCGGATGCGCCGTTGCAACCAGTGTAGGACGTGCTGGCCGCGCTGGCGGGAGAATATGGCGTGCGGGCCGCACGCCGAGGGATAGTACTTACCGGGCCGGGGCGACGCCCTGCGCCTGCAGCGCTTCCTCGCGGCGCTCTTCCGCACAGCGCTGGTGCTGGCGCGACAGGCGGTTCATCAGCGGCAGCAGCAGCAGCGCGAGCACCATGCCGATCGCGGCGAGCCAGCCGAGCTTCTCGAACAGCGACAGGTAGAGCGGCAGCGATTCGGTGGCCGGCAGTTCGTGCGACGGCATCTGCGCGAAGTTCGCGACGACGCTGCCCAGATACTGCGACACGCCCGTCGCGACGAAATACGCACCCATCATGAAGCCGCTCATGCGCGCCGGCACGTAGCGGGCGATCATCGCGAGGCCGAGGCCGCTCACCAGCAGTTCGCCGAGCGAGTACAGGCCGTAACCCCACACCATGAACCACGACGACACGCGGCCGTCCACGGCATAGCGGCCGCTGATCGTGAACACCAGGTAGCCCGCGGCCACCGCGCCGAAGCCGAGCGCGTACTTCGCGGCGACCGGCAGGTCGCGGCCGCCCTTCGCGACGGCATTGTAGACCCACACGAGCAGCGGGCTCAGCAGCATGATCCAGATCGGGTTCAGCGCCTGGAACTGCGCGGCGCTCCACGTGAACAGCGTCGTGCCGAACACGATGAAGCGCGGATCGACGTTGCGCAGCGCGAACAGCGTCAGCGACGTCGACATCTGCACGTAGAAGATGAAGAACAGGATCACCTGGCCGATCAGCACGAGCGCCGCGATCAGGCCCGCGCGCTCCGAGCGCTCCGACTTCGCGATCATGTACGCGAAGATCGCGAGGATCGCGAACGCGGCCGTCCATACGCTGGCCACGGCGAGCTGCTTGTGCTGCAGCACGTACAGCGTGACCAGCGCGAGCGCGACGCCGCCGGCCGCGACCGCGCCGAGGCGCTTCCAGCGGATCGGTTCGTCGTCCGGCTGCGAGCCGACGTGCGCGAGCGTGCGGTGCATCAGCATGAAGTTGAGGATCGCGAGCAGCATGCCGCCGCAGCAGACCGCGAACGCGGTGTGCCAGCCCCAGTGATCCTTGATCCACGGCGTCGCGAGCATCGACACCGTCGAGCCGATGTTGACCGCCATGTAGTAGATCGTGAACGCGCTGTCGATGCGCGCGTCGTCGCCTTCGTAGATGCGGCGCACGAGGTTCGCCGCGTTGGCCTTGAACAGGCCGTTGCCGACGACGATCACGCCGAGCGACGCGTACATGTACGTCAGCTGGTCGTTCGGCACCGAAAGCATCAGGTAGCCGGCACACAGCACGGACGCGCCGACGATCATCGTGCGGCGGGCGCCGAGCACCTTGTCGCCGATCCAGCCGCCGATCGACGGCGCGGCATAGACGAGTGCGGTGAACGCACCCCAGGTCAGGTTCGCATGGCTGTCGGTGAAACCGAGCCGGTCGACCATGAAGAGGACCAGGAGCGCGGCCATGCCGTAGTAGCCGAAGCGCTCCCACATTTCGATGAGGAAGACCGTCGTGAACGATCGGGTTTGTGAAACAGGTGAATGCATCATCAATCTCGGTTGAAACGGACGGCACGGATCACGCGTCGTCTTGGGGTCGAACTGGCGCCGGAGCACTGAGGCCGGGTAGGCTTGCGTCGGCGATGGAGCAGTCGGGCGGTTAGCCCGGGCCGGGGTCGGACTCCGCCCGACAAGGCGGTGCGCGGCCCCGACCGGCGCGCGAATGGTAACGTTTGCCGGTCCGGTGCGTCGGGTCCGTGCCACTTAGGGAAACTCCCGATATGGCAGCAGCTTTCAGGAACATTCGTCTCATCATGTATTTGTAAGCTTGACGTCCGTTCTCCGCAAATTCCCGGAGAGCCGCTTGCAGCTTGCCTGTGAAGCCCGCGAGTCTGGCAAGATAGCGCGTCGTTTCGTTCGCTTCGGGCCCTGTTTAGTGCACCGGGCTCAACGCCGAAGGCGTGTACGAACCCGAAGATTAAGCTATCTCCAATTAACTTAGTTACTTTCCATCAAACATTTTTTGACGACCACTTTTCGGCCTGCTATGGTTCCCCCCACTGAAAACTCGCGATCGGCAGACGCTGTCGCACTGGGCAGCAAGATTCGCGCGTTGCGCCAACGTCTGAAGCGCACGCTCGACGACACCGCTTCCGCCGCGGGGATTTCGAAGCCGTTTCTGTCTCAAGTCGAGCGCGGGCTCGCGTCGCCGTCACTGACGTCGCTGGCCGGTATTGCCCACGCGCTCGGTGTGACGGTGCAGTACTTCGTGGATACGCCGAGCGAGGAACGCTCGGTCTGCCGAGGCGATCAGTTGCGCTTCTTCGGGTTTGCCGATTCGGCGAACCTGTTCGCGCGGCTGACGAACGTGTCCGAAGGGCGCCAGCTGGAGGCGATCCTCGTGAGGATGCCGCCGGGGCAGAAGCGGTCGGAGGTGACGACACATGCAGGAGAGGAGTTCCTGTATGTGATTGAAGGGGAAGTGTCGTTGACGCTGGAAGGCAAGACGTTCGTCCTGCAGGCCGGCGACAGCTCGCACTATCAGTCGACGGTGCCGCATAGCTGGGTCAACACCGCGAAAATCGAGTCGGTGGTGGTCTGGGTCGGTACACCGAGGCTGTTCTAACGCACAGGTATTCCTTCGTTTCCAAGACGGAATGCCTGTCGAAAGAAACGTAAGGAATACTAAAATGCTACACGAGAATCACGGGCCTCCTCAATCGCTGCGCCCGTCAGCGTCTCACGCGTAATCCG
Source organism: Burkholderia sp. Tr-20355 (assembly GCF_017104685.1). Lineage (NCBI taxonomy): Bacteria > Pseudomonadati > Pseudomonadota > Betaproteobacteria > Burkholderiales > Burkholderiaceae > Burkholderia > Burkholderia sp. Tr-20355. Next base: position 7,214 of record NZ_JAAGPK010000166.1, read on the forward strand.
CGGCATCCGCCGCGCGACGCGCACCGAACCAACCTTCTCAAGACTGCCACGATGAAATCCTTGCATGCCATGTCGGCCGTGCTGGCCGCGCTCGCCCTGACGACGCCTGTTGCCCACGCCGTTACCGTCCCGTCGAACGTCGCGCTCGCTCCTCAACAGGACCTGACGCGGCAGGTGCCCGCCGAAGTCGAGTCGCTCGATCCCGCGCACATCGAGTCGTGGACCGGCAACACGATCGGCCTCGACCTGTTCGAAGGGCTGGCCCGCATCGATGCAGCCGGCCAGGTCGTGCCGGGTGTCGCGCTGTCGTGGGAACGCAAGACGCCGACGACGTGGATCTTCAAGCTTCGCCATGACGCGAAGTGGAGCAACGGCCAGCCGGTGACGGCCGCCGATTTCGTCTACTCGTGGCAGCGCCTCGTCGATCCGAAGACGGGCTCGAAGTACACGATCCTCGTCGAGTTCGTGAAGAACTCGAAGGACATCATCGCGGGCAAGGCCGCGCCGTCGACACTCGGCGTGCGCGCCGTCGATCCGTACACGCTGGAAGTGACGACCGACGTGCCCGTCGCGTTCTTCCCCGAACTGACCGCGATGGTGCCGCTCGCGCCGGTGAACAAGGACACGGTGACGAAGCTCGGCGACGCATGGACGCGCCCGGGCAACATCGTCAGCAACGGCGCATACCAGCTCGTCGACTGGCAGCCGAACAACCGCATCGTGATCTCGAAGGACGCGAAGTACTGGAACGCGCCGAAGGTCGTGATCAACAAGGTCACGTACCTGCCGATCGAGAGCGACGAGACGGCGATGCGCATGTACCAGGCCGGCCAGATCGACTACAGCTACTCGATCCCGTCGGGGATCTTCCAGCAGGTCAGCAAGCAGTTCGGCGGCGAACTGCGCCAGGGCCTCCAGCTCGCGACCTACTACTATTACCTGAACAACAGCGATCCGGTGCTGAAGGACAAGCGCGTGCGCCAGGCGCTGTCGATGGTGCTCGATCGCGACGTGCTGACGCAGAGGCTCACGCAGGCCGGCGAGAAGCCGATGTACGGCCTGATGCCGAACGGCACGAAGGGCGTGCAGCCGTTCACGCCGGACTGGGCGTCGTGGCCGATGGCCAAGCGCGTCGAGACCGCGAAGAACCTGCTGAAGCAGGCCGGCTATTCGGACGCGAAGCCGCTGTCGTTCACGCTGACGTACAACACCAACGACCTGCACAAGAAGGTCGCGCTGTTCGCCGCGTCCGAATGGCGCACCAAGCTCGGCATCAACACGAAGCTCGAGAACGTCGAGTTCAAGGTGCTGATGAAGGAGCGTCACGACGGCAAGGTGCAGATCGCGCGTGACGGCTGGTTCGCCGACTACAACGACGCGATGACGTTCTTCGACCTGCTGCGCTGCGGCAGCGCGCAGAACACCGTCGGCTACTGCAACAAGCAGGCCGACGCGCTCGTCGACGAAGGCAACCAGAAGCTCGACGACAAGGCGCGCGCCGCGCTGCTCACGCAGGCGCACGACCTCGCGCTGAACGACACGCCGATGGTGCCGCTGTTCCAGTACTCGGCCGATCGTCTCGTGAAGCCCTACGTGGGCGGCTATTCGCTGAAGAACGTGATCGACATGCGTGCTTCGCAGGACATGTACCTGATCAAGCACTGAGCGGAGCGATCATGCTGGCCTACGCATTGAGGCGCACGTTGTGGGCGGTGCCGACGATCCTCGCGGTCGTCACCGTCTGCTACCTGCTGCTGCACTTCACGCCCGGCGGTCCGTTCGATACGGAAAAGCAGTTGTCCGCCGCGACGCTCGCGAACCTGAACGCGAAGTATCACCTCGACCAGCCGCTGTGGAAGCAGTACCTGATGTACCTCGATTCGCTGCTGCACGGCGATCTCGGTCCGTCGTTCCGCTACGTCGACTGGTCGGTGAACGACCTCGTGAGGAAGGCGCTGCCCGTGAGCCTCGGCGTGGGCGGCGTGTCGATCCCGATCTCGATCGGGCTGGGCGTGCTGCTCGGCACCGTCGCGGCGGTGCGCCGCGACAGCTTCATCGACCGCATCGTGATGCTGATCGGCAACGTCGGCAACGTCGTGCCGCCGTTCGTGCTCGGCCCCGTGCTCGTGTGGATCTTCGCGATCCTGCTGAAGACGTCGGCCGGCAACGGCTGGCTGCCGGCCGGCGGCTGGGGCGACGGCGGCTGGCAGTACCGGCTGCTGCCGATCGTGCTGCTGACCTTCATCAACATGTCGCTGCTCGCGCGCGTGATGCGCGGCTCGATGATCGAGACGCTGTCGAGCAACTACATCCGTACCGCGCGTGCCAAGGGCCTGCCGGGCTCGACGATCGTGCTGCGCCATGCGCTCAAGCCCGCGCTGATGCCGGTCGTGTCGCTGTTCGGCACGGTCTGCATCTCGTCGATCACGGCGGCCGTCGTCACGGAATCGGTGTTCGCGCTGCCGGGCCTCGGTCAGCTCGTCGTGAACGGCGCCATCAACCGCGACTACACGCTGGTGCTCGGCCTCGTCGTCCTGACCACCGTCTGCGCGGTGCTGTTCAACCTGCTGGTCGACCTCGCGTATGCGTGGCTCGATCCGCGCATCCGTTATTGAGCGAGGCACCGCGATGACTCCGACTACTCCCGTCGTCGGTCTGCCCGTGCAGACCGATTCGCCGCCGCGTTCGCGCTCGCCGCTCGCGCTCGCGATGGCGCGTTTCCTTCACAACCGCGCAGCCGTGTTCAGCCTCGTGCTGCTCGCGCTGATCACGCTCGCCTGCTTCGTCGGCCCGTGGCTGCTCGCGGCTGATCCCGCCGCGAGCGACTGGGGCGCGATCAGCCTGCCGCCGACCTGGGCGAACCAGCACTGGTTCGGCACCGACGAGCTCGGCCGCGACCTGCTGGTGCGCACGCTGATCGGCGGCCGCGTGTCGATCGAGGTCGGCGTGCTCGGCACGCTCGTGTCGGGCCTGTTCGGCGTCGCGTGGGGCGCGACCGCGGGCTTCGCGGGCGGCCGCGTCGACTCCGTCATGATGCGCGTCGTCGACATGATGTACGCGATTCCGTACCTGCTGATCGCGATCCTGATGATGACCCTGTTCGGCCGCTCGTTCATGCTGGTCGTGCTGACCATCAGCGCGTTCTCGTGGATCGACATGGCGCGCGTCGTGCGCGGCCAGACGCTGTCGCTGCGCAACCGCGAGTTCGTCGATGCGGCGCGCGCGATCGGCGTGACGCCGGCCACGATCGTGCGGCGCCACGTCGTGCCGAACCTGCTCGGCGTGGTCGTCGTGTACGCGACGGTCTCGGTGCCGGGCATCGTGCTGACCGAATCGGTGCTGTCGTTCCTCGGCCTCGGCGTGCAGGAACCGATGACGAGCTGGGGCGTGCTGATCCAGGACGGCGCGCAGAAACTGGAATCGATGCCGTGGCTGCTGCTCGCCCCGGCCGTCATGCTGTGCGTGACGCTTTATTGCGTGAATTTCGTCGGCGATGGCCTGCGGGATGCGCTTGACCCGAAGGATCGTTGAGATGGCCGCATTGCTCGAAGTAGACAATCTCGGCGTGCGCTTCACGCGCAAGGATGCCCCGCCGATCGACGCCGTCAGCGGCGTGTCGTTCTCGCTCGAAGCCGGCAAGACGCTCGGCATCGTCGGCGAATCGGGCTCGGGCAAGAGCCAGACCGTGATGGCGCTGCTCGGCCTGCTGGCCGGCAACGGCACGACGACCGGCGTCGCGCGCTACCGCGGCGACAACCTGCTCGACATGGACACGCGCGCGCTGAACGCGGTGCGCGGCGACCGGATCGCGATGATCTTCCAGGATCCGATGACGTCGCTCAATCCGTTCCTGACGATCGAGCGGCAGATGACCGAGACGCTGCAGCTGCACCGCAAGCTGTCGCGCAAGGAAGCCACGAAGCGCGCGATCGAGGCGCTCGAATCGGTGCGCATTCCCGACGCGGCGCGACGCATCCGCATGTATCCGCACGAGTTCTCGGGCGGCATGCGGCAGCGCGTGATGATCGCGATGGCGCTGCTGTCCGAGCCGGAAATCCTGATCGCCGACGAGCCGACCACCGCGCTCGACGTGACCGTGCAGGCACAGATCATCGACCTGCTGCGCGAGCTGAACCGCGAGCGCGGCACCGCGATCGTGCTGATCACGCACGACATGGGCGTGGTCGCCGGCCTCGCCGACGACGTGATGGTCATGTACTCGGGCCGCACCGTCGAATACGCGCCGGCCGAATCGATCTTCGCGGCGCCGTCGCATCCGTACACGATCGGCCTGCTCAATGCGCTGCCGCGCCTGACCGACGCGGACGATGCGCCGCTCGTCGCGATTCCCGGCAATCCGCCGATGCCCGGCACCGCGCCGGCCGGCTGCGCGTTCGCGAAGCGCTGCACGTATGCGGAAGAGCGCTGCGGCGCGGCGCGCCCCGCGCTCGAAACCTATGGCGCCGCGGGCGCGGTGCGCGCATGCCACCGCCCGGTGGCCGATCTGACGGGAGGTCTGCGATGAGCGTCAATGAACGCCGCGATGCCGGCGCGACGGACGACACGCTGCTGTCCGTCGACAATCTGAAGGTGCATTTCCGCGTGCCGCTCGGCGGCTATCCGTGGTCACCGAAGGGCACGCTGCGGGCGGTCGACGGCGTGTCGTTCGACGTGAAGCGCGGCGAGACGGTCGGGCTCGTCGGCGAATCGGGCTGCGGGAAGTCGACGCTTGCGCGTGCGCTGATCGGCCTCGTGCCGATGACGGCCGGTACGGTGAAGTGGCGCGGCGAAGCCGTCACGCCCGATCACCTGCGCGGCTCCACGATGCGGCGCGAAGTGCAGATGATCTTCCAGGATCCGCTCGCGTCGCTCGATCCGCGCATGACGATCGAACAGGTTGTCGCCGAGCCGCTCGTCACGCACCAGGCCGGCCTCGGCCGTGCCGAGGTGCGCCGCCGCGTGGTCACGATGCTCGAACGCGTCGGCCTGAACGCGCATCACCTGCTGCGTTATCCGCATGAATTCTCCGGCGGGCAATGCCAGCGCGTCGGCATCGCGCGCGCGCTGATCGGCGCGCCGAAGCTCGTGATCTGCGACGAGCCCGTGTCGGCGCTCGACGTGTCGATCCAGGCGCAGATCGTGAACCTGCTGCGCGACCTGCAACGCGAACTGTCGTTGTCCTATCTGTTCGTTGCACACGATCTCGCCGTGGTGAAGGCGATCAGTCAGCGTGTGCTCGTGATGTATCTCGGCCGCGTGATGGAGTTCGGCACGCGGCATGACGTGTACGGCGTGCCGCAGCACCCGTACACGAAGGCGCTGCTCGATGCGGCGCCGACGCCGGAGCCGGCGCGCGAGCGTGCTCGCCGTCCGATGCTGCTGGCGGGCGAGATGCCCTCGCCGCTCAACCCGCCGTCCGGCTGCGCGTTCCGCACGCGCTGCCCGGTCGCGATCGACGCATGCGCGCGGGACGTGCCGCTGCCGGAAGTTCGGCAGGGGTCGGCGGCGCGTGTCGCGTGCATCCGCGCGGGCGTGGCGTGAAGTGAAGTAACTCGGCAAATAAAACCAGGCAGGTCAACAGGGGCAGTGGCGGCGCGAATGATCTTCGCGTCGCGGGTACAGGCGCGTCCTTAACCGGGCGTGCCGGGGGGCCGGGAGCGGATCGCGACCGGCGTGGACGGATATCAACACAAGACGAGAATGACGATGAAAAAACAGAAGACGATCGGGACGGCATCGAAGATGCTGCTTGCATGGGGACTGCCGGCACTCGCAGGCGTCTCGCTGACGGGCGTTGCGCACGCCGACGACGCGGCGCCCGCGCCGCTGACGGTCGCGCAGGCCGCACCGGCCGCCGGTACGGCCGCGACCGTTGCGCAGGCATCGACCCCGAACGCCATCATCAACGCCGAAGCGAACCAGGCCGTCACGCCGCCGGACGAGCCGTCGGCGCAGTCGAAGTCGAATGGCTTCATTGCCGACAGCCATCTCGACTTCCTGTTCCGCAACTATTCGGACGTGCTCGACAGCAAGGGCGGGCCGCATCGCCACGCGTGGGTCCAAGGCGCGATGGCGAACTTCGAGTCGGGCTACACGACGGGCCTGATCGGCATCGGCTTCGACGCATCGCTGTATGCGGCGCTGAAGCTCGACGGCGGCCAGGGCGCCGGCAGCATGGTGCACATCGCGAAGGGCGGCGGCGGCGGGAACCAGCTGGCATGGGCGTACCCCGGCATCTACGACATCAAGGCGCGGATCTCGAACACGGTGGTCAAGTACGGTCTGCAGGCCGTCGACAACCCGTTCATGGAGCAGCACGACAACCGTGCGCTGCCGCCGACGTTCCTTGGTGCGACGATCGTCAGCAATGAATTCAAGAACGTGATGCTCGAGGCCGGCAGCTTCACGAAGACCAACGCGCGCGGCCACACGACGCTTACGAACCTGACGACGCAGTACGGTGGCACGCGCATCAATCGCCTGTCGTATGTCGGCGGCACGTGGGACTACTCGCCGAACGGCGAAGTCGCGCTGTATGCGAACCAGGCCGACGACGTGTGGCACCAGTACTACGCGTCGGTGAAGCACAGCATCGGCAGCCCGCAGACGATCAAGTGGACCGGCTTCGGCAACGTCTATTCGACGCACGACACGGGCGATGCGCTGCAGGGCAAGATCGACAACAACGCATACAGCCTGTCGGTGGCGGCGCAGCACGGCCCGCACGAGCTGCTGCTCGGCTTCCAGCAGGTGCTCGGCGACCAGTTCTTCGACTACCTGAACGAAACGAACGGCATCTTCCTGACCAACTCGATGGACGTCGACTACAACGCGCCGCACGAAAAGTCGCTGCAGCTGCGTTACACGTTCTACGGCAAGGAAGCGGGCCTGCCGGGCTTCAAGGCGATGGTCTGGGGCGTGACGGGCTGGGGTGCGGACGGCAGCGCGGGCGCGGCCAACGACCCGAGCAAGTCGAGCATCTACTGGAGCAACGGCGCGCCGGTGCAGGGCCGTCACCACGAGTTCGGCTTCATCCCGTCGTACACGTTCCAGAGCGGCAAGCTGAAGAACACGAAGGTCACGTTCATCGCGATGTGGCACAACGGTTCGGCACACTACTCGGACGCGACGAACAGGGAGTACCGCCTGGTCGTGAACCTGCCGCTGCACGCGTTCTGATCGACGGGGGCATCGCGCCCCCGCATCGCGCGGCCGGCCTGCGGGCAGTATGCTCAGGCCGGCTTGTGCAGCCCCGCGACCGGATCGTTCGCCGCGGGCATCTCTTCCGCGAGCGACGTGAGCTGGCGGCCCGTGTCGCGCCATGCGTCGAGGCCGCCGCGCAGCGCAAGCGCATCGGTGAAGCCCGCGTCGAGCAGGCGCTTCGCCATCAGCGCGGCCGTCACTTCGTTCGGGCACGAGCAGTACACGACGAACTTCTGCGAGAACGGATAGCGCGCGACGATGTCGGCGATCTGCCGCTCGTCGGCGAACTGGGCGCCGGGAATCGAGAACGGGTCGAGCTTGCGGTGCTCGGGCGAGCGCACGTCGAGCACCACCGGCGCGGTGTCGTCGCGCAGCAGGGTGTCGAGTTCGTCGACGCCGATCCGCGCATGGGCGAGCTGGCGGATCAGCGCGCGGCGGCGCATCCAGCGCACGGCCGCATAGATTGCCAGCAGCGCGACGATGACCAGCAGCACCGCGCGGCCGAGACGGCTCGCGCCGGCGAACAGCCAGTCGATCTGCCGGTAGAACACGATGCCGGCCGCCAGCCCGGCGATCGTCCACAGTGCGGCGCCGAGCGCGTCGTAACCGGCGAACGTGCGATAGCGCGTGCCGAGCGCACCGGCCATCGGCACCGACACGAGCGACAGCCCGGGAATGAAGCGGGCGACCGCGAGCACGCGCACGCCGTAACGGCCGAAGAAGCGTTCGGTCTTTCTCACGCAGGTATCGCGCGACAGCGACAGCCGGCAGATCGTCTTCAGCGTCGTGCCGCCGTAACGGCGCCCCGCGACGTACCACACGGTGTCGCCGATCAGCGCACCGAGCACCGACACCGCCACCACCGTCACGAGCTGCGAGCCGATCATGTCCGGGTGCATCCCGGCCATCGCACCGAACAGCACGAGCGTCGGCATCGCGGGCACCGGCAGGCCGATGGCCGCCGCGAGCACGTTGGCGAACACGAGAAGCGGCCCGTACTGGGCGACGAGGTCACGGAGCATGACGGCTGGCCGAAAAGGGAAGGCGTGGGCAGGAAACGCAGATGGGCCGATTATCGGCCTTTTTCAAGACAACGGCGGGAATGACGGAAAGCGCCTGACGACGGCAGGGGGATGTCGGTGAGCCGGCGCGCTGCGCGCGGCTCACCGACCGGAATCAGGAGAGGGTGCGCGCGAGCGAGGCGGCGCCATGGTTTTCGCCGGGCAGCTCGGCGCCGTGCGAGCGGATCGCCGCGATCAGTTCGGCCGGCGTGATCTCGTAGCGGACCTCGCGGTGGATGCCGGGCTTGCGTTCGTCGATCTCGATCAGCAGCACGCTTTTGCCGTCGCCCGTTGCTTCCAGCCGGAGCGAGCGCAGTTCGCGGCCGTCGGCCGGATCGTGTTCGGTGAGCAGGGTCATTGCCCCGGATGAGCCGGTAGTGCGCATCGAACCTATCCTCGTATCGTGTCGTGGATGCCGTGACGGCAAAGATGTCTTTGTTGACTACAGCTTGACGCAGTTTAACGCGAACGGGCCGCAAGACGGAGCATTTTCGTGCGGTGAAATGAGGGCTACACCACCCATCCTTCTGATGTTTGAGCCATGCGGGGCGGGCGTTTCAGCCGGATCGGCC
>NZ_JAAGPK010000167.1:0-237 GCF_017104685.1 Burkholderia sp. Tr-20355
CTCTTAATCACCTTTAGTACACTGTATAATGTTTGTCGAATGCAGTCTTGTGATTGAGATTTGACGTTGCTGTATATCATCCTTACGTCAAGTGTCTGTAAACGCGTTCATTCATATATGTTTGAATTACACCTCTGTTTGTACTTTGTGTAGTGCGCTTATTCTGCATCGTGGTGCTCTTCCGATCTTTATTTTTTATTTTTTTTTTTTTTTTTTTTTTTCTTTTTTTTTTTTTTT
>NZ_JAAGPK010000168.1:0-15884 GCF_017104685.1 Burkholderia sp. Tr-20355
TCGGCGCTCGCCGCCGACCGCGAGACCGACACGTCGGCCGAGCAGCGCGCCGTGCGCAAGGCCGCATGGCGCTTCATCCCGCTGCTCGCGCTCGCGTACTTCTTCAACTACCTGGATCGCACGAGCGTCGGGTTCGCGGCGCTCACGATGAACCGCGATCTCGGGCTGACCGCGACGCAGTTCGGCTGGGGCGCGGGGATCATGTTCGCGGGCTACTGCGTGTTCGAGGTGCCGAGCAATCTCGCGCTGTACCGCTTCGGCGCGCGTCGCTGGCTCGCCCGCATCATGATCACGTGGGGGCTGATGGCGGCCGCGACCGCGCTCGCGACCGGGCCGACGAGTTTCTACGCGATTCGGCTGCTGCTCGGCATCGGGGAGGCCGGCTTCTTCCCGGGCGTGATCTTCTTTCTCGCCGTGTGGTTTCCGGCGAGCTACCGCACGCGCGTGCTGGCGTGGTTCACCGTGTCGACGCCGCTGTCGTCGCTGATCGGCGGCCCGCTGTCGACGTGGCTGCTGCAGCTCGACGGCGTGCTCGGGCTCGCCGGCTGGAAATGGATGTTCATCGTCGAAGGGCTGCCGGCGTGCGCGCTCGGTTTCCTCGTCCTGAAGCTGCTGTCCGATTCGCCGGCGCATGCCGCGTGGCTGTCGGACGACGAGCGCGCGGCGCTGCAGCGCGCGTTCGAGCGCGAAGGCGCGGCGGCCGGCCGCAAGAAGGGCTTCGGCGTCGCGTTGCGCGACGTGCGCGTGTACGTGCTGGCGCTGATCTCGTTCGGCTTCACGATGGGCTCGTACGGGATCGGCATCTGGCTGCCGCAGATGCTGAAGGCGCACGGCATGTCGACGATGCAGACGGGCTGGCTGTCCGCGGTGCCGTACTGCTTCGCGACGGTCGCGCTGCTGTGGTGGGCGAAGCGGGTGGACCGTCGCGGCGGCCCGGTCGCGAACCTGGCCGTGGGGCTGTGCATCGGCGCGGTGGCGCTGGGCGTGTCGACGCATTTCCTGACGCTCGGGCCGGCGCTCGTCGGCATCACGTTCGCGTTGATCGGCACGATTGCCGGCCGCACGATCTTCTACACGCTGCCGTCGCGCTTCCTGTCCGGCCAGGCGGCGGCCGGCGGGCTGGCGCTGATCAACTCGATCGGCGCGCTCGGCGGCTTCGCGGGCCCCTATCTCGTCGGCTACCTGAAGGACAGCTTCGGCACGTTCACGGCCGGCATGCTCGGCCTCGCGATCGTGCTGGCGATCACGACGCTGCTCACGCTGTCGCTGTACGCGTTCGACCGGAGCGAATGACATGGATACGATTTCGATCAAGCGACGCCGGTTGCTCGGCGCGGCCGCGGCCTCGTTCGCGCTGCCCGCATGCGCCGACACGCCGGCCCACGATGGAGCTTCCCGCATGACGACGCAAGGCAACTATCTCGCGGTCCGCCCCGACTGGCTCGCGTCGGCGCTCGAACCCGCGCTCGAGCCCGACCTGCCGATCGTCGACGCGCATCATCACTTCTACGAACGGCCGGGCTGGATTTACATGCTCGACGACTATCTGCAGGACGCGCGCTCGGGCCACCACATCCAGGCGTCCGTCTACATGCAGGCGCAGACGCGCTATCGCGATTCGGGGCCGGCCGAACTGAAGCCGGTGGGCGAGACGGCCTACGTGGCCGGCGTGACCGAGCCGCTGCAGCACGGCCCGGTGGCCGTCGCCAAAGGTATCGTCGGCCATGCGGACCTGCGGCTCGGCGCACGCGTGCGCGACGTCCTGGAAGCGCATCTCGAAGCCGCACGCGGCCGGTTCCGCGGCGTTCGGCACCTGACCACGTGGGATCCCGATCCGACGCTCGCGAATCCGCTGTCGGCGGTGCCGCGCGGGCTGCTGCTCGATCCCGCGTACCGGGCCGGCGTCGCACAGCTCGCGCCGCTCGGGCTGTCGTACGACGCGTGGCTGTTCTTTCCGCAACTCCCCGAACTGTTCGACCTCGCGAAGGCAAACCCCGACACGCGGATCGTCGTCAATCACTGCGGTGGCGTCGTGCGGATCGCCAGCTATGCGGACAAGCGGCCGGAGGTGTTCGAGCGCTGGTCGGCGTCGATGCGTGCGCTCGCGCAACTGCCGAACGTGTACGTGAAGGTCGGCGGCCTCGGGATGCGCATCAACGGGTTCGATTTCGAGAAGGGCGCGACGCCGCCGTCTTCCGTGCAGCTCGCCGACGCGTGGAAGCCCTGGATGATGACCTGCATCGACGCATTCGGCCCCGGCCGCTGCATGTTCGAGAGCAATTTCCCGGTCGACAAGGGCTCGTATTCGTTCGTCAACGGCTGGAACGCGTTCAAGCGGCTGACCGCGCAGGCCAGCCGGGACGAGCGCGACGCGCTGTTCCGCGGCACGGTCACGCGCGCCTACCGGCTCGGCTGACGCGCGTGCGCGGCGTCACCCGGCTTCCACCAGCGCGGCCAGCCGCGCCAATGCCATTCGCCAGCCCGTTTCGTTGTCGGCGGCCGGCACGCCGGGCGGCACCCCGTCGTGCACGGCATCCACGCGCGTGCCGCCGGCTTCGTCGGACAGCGTGATGGTGATCGTCATCGCGCCGCGCAGCATCGGATCGTCGGTTTCGAACACGTCGATCTCGACGATCCGCTCGTCCGGCACGAGCGTGACGAAGCGGCCGTGATAGGTATCGGTGCGCGCGGTGGTCTTGCCGGTGTCGGCCGACGGCGCGTCGTAGCTCAGCGACACCCGCAGCGCGCCGCCTTCGCGCGCATCGTACGCGTGCACGCGGCACGTCATGCCGTCGGGCACCTTCCACTGCTCGACCGCGTGTGGATCGAGCAGCGCGCGGTAGACGCGCCCGCGTGGTGCGTTCAGGTGCCGGCTGACCCGGGTGGAATGCGTGTGCGTGTGCAACATGTGGCCTCCCGCGGAACGCGCGCGACGGTGCACGCCGGCAGCCGGCGTGTCGTCATGCTTCCTTCAGGAATCCTAGACGCGGGCGCGGCGGCATGCAATGGCTGCCCGCGCGGGCGCGTTCAGCCGTTCAACGCAGGGCGGCGGCGAAGGCATCGAGCTGCGTGATGCAGGTGTTCCAGCCCTCGAAAAAGCCGAGCGCTTCATGGCGCTCGCGCGTCGCGGCATCGGGATGCATCACGCGCGCCTCGTAGCGGCTGCCCGCGTCGTCGTCGGCCATCGTGACGATTGCCGTGAAGCCCATCCACGGCGTCTGCGGCCGCCAGCCGCCCGCGAGCATCGACGTGAACGCGATGCGCGATTCCGGCACGATCTCGAGAAAGCAGCCGGGATTGTCGCTCGTGCCGCCGTCGGGGCCGCGCATGAACGTGTGGAAGGCGCCGCCCGGGCGCAGGTCGAATGCGCGCACGTCGGTGGTCCACGGCTTCGGGCACCACCACTCCTTCAGCAATTCGGGGTCGGTCCACGCGCGCCACAGCGCACGGCGCGGCGCGTGCAGCGTGCGCGTGATGACGAGATCGTGGGCTTCAGCGGGGTCGACGGGGCTGGCTGACATCGTGCTCCTCCTGATGATGGCGTTCGACGAATTCGACGAGGCGGTCGGATCGCGCCTCCCACAGCGCGCGCTGGGCGGCGAGCCATGTCTCGGCCTCGGTCACCCGGCTGACCACCAGCGCGCAGGTGCGCGAGCGGCCGGTTTTCCGGGTCTGCACGAGGCCGCTGCGCTCGAGCACCGCGACATGCTTCATGAACGACGGCAGCGCCATGTCGAACGGCGCGGCCAGCGCGGAAACGGTTCGCTCGCCCTGGCCGAGCGCGCTGACGATCGCGCAGCGCGTCGGATCGGCGAGGGCGTGGAACACGTCGCTGATACCGGGTTGAAAGTTATCCATTTGGCTAAGTGTAGGCGACGTGACGGGTGATGCAGCGGAAATTTTCATCGCGTACGATGATGGGGCGGTAACGCGCGCCGACCGGGCGCGGCGTTGCCGGACGCCTGCCGCCGTTGCCTGAGCCTCGACGACCGGCCGGCGTGCGTTTGGGATCCCGGCCCATGCCGAAACCGCGCGTGCGGCCTGCCTGACTACCGGAGAGGGCATGACCGAATCTGTTACCGTCCGTCGGATCGACGCACGCGACGCGATGCGTTGCGTCGACGCGCTGGCCGACCTGTTGATCGATTGCGTCGAAGGCGGCGCATCCGTCAGCTTCATGTTGCCGATCGCGCGGCCGACCGCCGTCGCGTTCTGGACGCGCGTGGCCGAGGGCGTCGCGAACGACGAGCGCATCCTGCTCGTCGCCGAGGATGCGGCGGGCCGGATCGTCGGCACGGTGCAGGTCGTGACCGCGCAGCCCGAGAACCAGCCGCATCGCGCGGATATCGCGAAGATGCTCGTCGCGCGGCACGCGCGCCGGCAGGGCATCGCCGCGCGGCTGATGGCGGCGGCCGACGCGGCCGCGCGCGACGCCGGCAAGACCGTGCTCGTGCTCGACACCGTGACGGGCGGCGACGCCGAGCGGCTGTACGAGCGGGCCGGCTGGCAGCGCGTCGGCGTCGTGCCGAACTACGCGCTGATGCCCGACGGCGCGCTCTGCGCGACGACCTATTTCCACAAGCAGCTCGCGTAACGACAGCCGTCATGCATCCCGTCGCCCCGGCGCTGCTGTGCGCCACGCTGGCGGCCGGTGTCGCGGCACTGATCGCGCCGGTGTGGCTCGCGGTCCGCTGGCGGCGCCGCACGCAGGTGCCGCTGCGCGTGTTTTGCTACGGCATGCTGACCTTTTTCGTGTTCCAGCCGCTGCTGCGCCTGTCGTGGCAGGCGCCGCTGTTCCACTGGCTCGGAACCAGTCCGCGCTGGCATCTGCCGATGCTCGTGTTCGCCGCGTTGACGGCCGGGCTCTTCGAGGAATGCGGGCGCTGGGTCGCGTTCCGGTATCTGTTGCCGAAGCGGCACGATGCGCGGACGGCCGTGATGCTCGGGCTCGGGCACGGCGGGCTGGAAGCGATGCTGCTGGTCGGCGTGGGGTTCGTCGCGCTCGGCACCGGCTACCTGCTCGCGCACGCGGGTGTCGCCGTGCCGGCCGGCATGCGCTCGCTGATCGGGTCGGGGTTCGCGGGGATGACGCTCGTGTCGCCGCTGCTCGCGCTGTTCGAGCGCGTGAGCGCGATGGCCGCGCATGTCGGGCTGTCGCTGATCGTGCTGCAGGCGTTCGTGCGCGGCGCGAAACGCTGGCTCGCGTATGCGATCGCGTTCCATTTCATGTTCGACCTTGTCGCGGTGCTGCTGACGCGGTACTGGCACGTCGAGACCGTGCTGGTCGAGGTGCTCCTGTTCGTGTGCAGCGCGGGATTGTTGTGGCTGGGCGTGCGCGTGAGCCGCCGCGGAGCGGGCGCGGGCTCGGTGCGCGGCGAGCATGCCGCGTGACGCGTGGGGTCGGCCGCGGGCGTACGCGGCGCCTTCCTGGTCGCAGCGCGAACTGTCCGGCGGCCGGTTTTCCCGCAGCATGAAAAGCCGGGCCGGAAGCGCCGCCGGTTCGATATATTCACGCCAGAAGACTTCAACGAAAAGCCAGGGAACCGCCGCCCAGATGATGAAACGCTCACACGTCGCCTTCGCCCTTGCGGGCTTGCTCGTCGCGCTGCCGATTGCCGCTTATGCGCTCGTCAAGCCGCTGCGAATACTCGCGCCCGCGTTGATCCCCGGCGTGTCGTGCCCGAGCGCCGACGTCTGCACGGACGATGCCGCGAAGCTCGGCGACGCGCAGCGGCTGTATCGCGACGGCTATGCGCGCGCGGCGGCGGCCGTCGGCCCGTTTCACGATGCGCCGCGCGTCGTGTTCTGTTCGACGCGCGCGTGTGCCGACGCGTTCGGCCTGGGCGCGCGCGCGGCGCTGACACTCGGCAATTTCGGGGTGGCCGTCGCGCCGCGCGGCTGGACCCCCTATTTCATCGCGCACGAGCTGATCCATCATCGTCAGGCCGAAGTGCTCGGCAACCTGGCCGTCGCGACCAAGCCGCGCTGGCTGATCGAGGGGATGGCGTATTCGCTCAGCGACGATCCGCGCCATCCGCTCGCGCAGCCGTTCGAAGCGTGGCGCACGCGTTTCGATGCGTGGCATGCGGCGCTTGGCGGGCAACCGCTGTGGGATGCCGCGCGGGCGGTCGAGTAGCGCGGGAGGGCGGCGTTACGCAGGCGTGCCCGGATCGCCGCGTCCGGCGCCCAGCGTCTTGCGTCCCGCGTCGAGGATCTCGTCGGCCAGCGCGCGATCGGTGCCCGCGACCGCGCGCGACAGCACGAGCGCGCCGACCATCTGGCTGAAGACCGCCAACGTGTCGCGACGTGTCTGCTCCGGCGTCGCGCCTTCGGCCGCCACCATCGGCGCCAGCCGGTCGAGATACGCGGCGAGGCCGTGCGCGTAGCACGCGCGCGCCGCGTCGGTCAGCCGCGCCGCGTCGCCGGCGAAGCCGGACAGCGGGCACCCGGCCTCGACGTTGTCGCGATGCGCGGCCGACAGGTACGCCGCCACCTGCGCGTCGAGACTGCCGGCGTTCGGCGAATCGGCGCGGTCGTGCATCGCCTTTTCCATCACTTCGGCGACGAGCGCGTCTTTCGACTTGAAGTGGTTGTAGAAGCCGCCCTGCGTGAAGCCGGCTTCCTTCATCAGCTCCGTCAGCCCGACGGCATCGACGCCGCGCGCGCGGAACAGCCGCTCGGCGGCCGCGACGATCGCGCTCCGGTTCTCGGCGGCCTGCTGTCTTGATACGCCCATCGATCTCTCCCTGATTTTGCCGATCGCGTCGATTGGAAAACACAATGGCGATCACCATTGACATGAGGGCGTGGCGCGAACAGAATGCACCGCAAAGACAATGGTGATCGACATTGACATCGAGTGTAGTCGACTTGGCCGGCGATGCAAAGCCACGGCCGGACACGGATGGCAGTCGGTCGGCGTCTTTGGCGCCGCGGCTATCGGGCGGCGGACGGCTCGCCGCCCGCCGTCGGCGGCGCACCGGTTCGGCAAGCAATGGCAACCTCGTTTTCCACCGGATCTCATGCGCGCGGCGAGCCGGCGCGCAGGCGATTCATCATGCGAAAGGAACGATCATGAAGATCGAAGGTGCAGTCGTTTTCGTGACGGGCGCGAACCGCGGGCTCGGGCTCGAGTTCGCGAAGCAGGCGCTCGCCAGAGGCGCGCGCAAGGTCTATGCGGCGGCGCGCGATCCGGCCACCGTGACGCTGCCGGGCGTCGTGCCCGTGAAGCTCGACGTGACCGATCCGGCGGCCGTCGCCGCGGCGGCCGATGCGGCCCGCGACGTCACGCTGCTGATCAACAACGCCGGCATCGCGCGGCTCGGCAGCCTGACGGACGACGGCGCGCCCGACGCGCTGCGCGAGCACTTCGAAACCAACGTGTTCGGGATGCTGGCGATGTCGCGGGCGTTCGCCGGCACGCTCGCCAGCCACGGCGGCGGCGCGATCCTGAACATCCTGTCGGTCGCGAGCTGGGTGAACCGGCCGATCCTGTCGGGCTACGGCGTGTCGAAATCGGCCGCGTGGGCGCTGACCAACGGGCTGCGCCATTCGCTGCGCGAACAGCATACGCAGGTCGTCGGGCTGCATGCGGGGTTCATCGATACCGACCTGACGGCCGGCCTCGACGTGCCGAAGGCCACGCCGGCCGACGTCGTGCGCCAGGCCTACGAGGCAATCGAAGCAGGAGAAGAGGAGGTGTCGACCGACGAATTCACGCGGCAGGTGAAGGCCACGCTGTCGTCGGGCGTCTATCTGGAAGAGCCGGCGCCGCGTTGACGCGGCCGGCAACGCGGCCCCGCCGCCCGCTCGATGAGCGCGGCGGCGGGGCGTTTCGTCAGACCGTCGTGTCGATGATGCCCGGGATCTTCACGTCCGGGTTCACGTCCGCGTCGTAGTCGACACCGGCGATCTCGAAGCCGAACAGCCGCAGGAAGTCGGTCTTGTAGCCGGCGAAGTCGGTCATCTCGTACAGGTTCTCGTTGGTCACCTTGTCCCACATCGCGACGACCTTCTCCTGCACCTGCGGATCGAGCTCCTTGTAGTCCGCGCGCAGGCGGCCTTCCGCGTCGATGTGCGGCGTCGCGCCGTACAGGCTGTCCTTCAGGAGCCCGTACACCTGCTCGATGCAGCCTTCGTGCGTGCCGGCTTCCTTCATCACCTTGAACAGCAGCGACAGGTACAGCGGCATCATCGGGATCGCCGAGCTGGCCTGCGTGACGACGGCCTTCAGCACCGACACGCGGGCATCGCCGCCGTGCGCGGCCAGCTTGTCGCGGATCGACAGCACCTTCTTGTCGAGATCCTTCTTCGCTTCGCCGATCGAGCCGTTCCAGTAGATGTCGTGCGTGATCTGCTCGCCGAGATACGTGAACGCGGTGGTCTTCGCGCCGTCGGCCAGCACGCCGGCGTCGGCCAGCGCGTCGATCCACATCTGCCAGTCCTCGCCGCCCATCACCGCGACGGTGCCGTCGATCTCTTCCTGCGTCGCCGGTTCGAGCGCGACGTCGCGGATCACTTCCTTGTCGGTGTCGAGGCCGCGGAACGTGACGGCCTTGCCGACCGGCTTGAGCGTCGAGCTGATCGTCTCGCCCGTCTTCGGATGCGTGCGGCGCGGTGCCGCGAGGCTGTAGACGACCAGATCGACCTTGCCGAGATCCTGCTTGATGGTGTCGATCGTGACCTGCTTGACCTTGTCGGAGAATGCGTCGCCGTTGATGCTGCGCGCATAGAGCCCCTTTTCGGCGGCGAATTTCTCGAACGCGGCGCTGTTGTACCAGCCGGCCGTGCCGGGCTTCGTTTCGCTGCCGGCGCGCTCGAAGAACACGCCGAGCGTGTCCGCGCCCGAGCCGAATGCGGCCGAGATCCGGGCCGCGAGGCCATAGCCGGTCGACGCGCCGATCACGAGCACCTTTTTCGGGCCATTGGCGATCGGGCCGTGCGAAGTCACGTAGTCGATCTGTTCCTTGACGTTGGCCTCGCAGCCGACGGGATGAGTCGTCACGCAGATGAAGCCACGCACGCGCGGTTTGATGATCATGGAAAAACCTCTGTCTATCAGAAAGGCGGGGACGGCCTGAAATCGGAAAATCCCGCGCATTGTAAAGGAAGCGGCCGATCGCGGGCGGGCGCGGCCGGACGGTGTCGGATCGCCCCGGTTATTTCTCTCTTGACAGAAATAACTGAAATGAATAAATTTCCCGACATGGAACTCACACCGATTGCCGAACGATTCATTCTCCACTGGGGCGAAATGGGCTCGCGGTGGGGCGTCAACCGTACCGTCTCGCAGATTCACGCGCTGCTCTACCTGGCCGGCCGGCCGGTCGCGGCCGACGAGATCGCCGACACGCTCAACGTCGCGCGCTCCAACGTCAGCACGAGCCTGAAGGAGCTGCAGGCGTGGCGGCTCGCGAAGGTCGTGCACGTGCTCGGCGACCGCCGCGACCACTTCGAGACGTCGACCGACATCTGGGAGTTGTTCAAGCTGATCGTCGAAGGGCGGCGGCAGCGCGAGATCGAACCGACGCTCACGGTGCTGCGCGATTGCCTGACGAGTCCGGAGATCGCGAACGAAAGCCGCGAGACCGAACAGCGTATCCGCGACACGCTGCAGTTCGTCGAGACGCTCACGACCTGGTCGGACGAGATGCTGCGGCTCAAGCCCGATACGCTGATGAAGGCGCTCGGCATCGGCGCGAAGATCAGCCAGACGGTCAGGCGCAAGCCGTCGAAGTAAGCGGTAGCGGAAGTGCGGGCGGGCAGCCCGCTTTTTTTGGGGTTGATGTTTCTGTCTTTACAGAAATAACTGTAAATAGAGGATGAAGATGAACGCAATCCTGCCGTCGGCCCGACAGCACGATCGCACCGGCGCGCGCAGTATCACCGTGCTCGTCTGCGGCGCGAGCGGCTTCATCGGGCGGGCGCTGTGCGCGCAGCTCGAAGCCGGCGGCCATCACGTGCTGCGCGGCGTGCGTCACGCGGCCGGCCCGCGCGACATCGCGATCGACTTCGCGCGGGACGTCGATCCGCAGGCGTGGCTGCCGCGGCTGACGGGCGTCGACGTGGTGGTTAACGCCGTCGGCATCCTGGCCGACCGACGCGGCGCGACGCTCGACGCCGTGCACCGCGCCGCGCCGTGCGCGCTCTTCACCGCATGCTGCCGCGCCGGCGTGCGGTGCGTGATCCAGATCTCGGCGCTCGGCGTCGAGCGCGGCGAGACGCGGTACTTCGCGAGCAAGCACGCGGCCGACCGGTTCCTGCGGACGCTGCCGATCGATTCCCGCATCGTGCGCCCCGCGCTTGTCTACGGCGCGGCCGGCGCGTCGGCGCGGTTGTTCCGGATGCTCGCGAGCCTGCCCGTGCATGTGCTGCCGGCGGGCGGCCGTCAGCGGCTGCGCCCCGTGCACGTCGACGATCTCGCGGAAGTCGTCGCGCGGCTGGTCGTGCAACCGGACGATGCGGCGGAGGCCGGCAACCGGCTGATCGACGTGGTCGGCGGCGACGAAGTCGAATACCGCGAGATGCTGGCCTGCTACCGGGCCGCGCTGGGGTTTCCGCCGGCTGCGCGCGTGACGCTGCCGGGCCCGCTGGCCGGCGCGGCGGCCGTCCTGTCCGGCATGCTGCCGGGCGCGATGTTCACGCGCGACACGTGGACGATGCTGCGCGCCGGGAACACCGGCGATCCGTCGGCCACCGCGGCCGTGCTCGGCCGGCCGCCGCGCGGCATCGGCCGCTTCATCGGTACGGAAAGCGCTGCCGCGCTGCGCCGCGAGGCACTCGCGATGTGGCGGCGCCCGTTGCTGCGCGGCGCGCTCGCGATCGTGTGGATCTGGACGGCCATCGCGAGCGCGTTCATCCATCCGCAGCACGCGAGCCTCGCGCTGCTCGCGCCTGCGCACCTGACGGGGCTGCCGGCGTTGCTTGCGCTCTATGGGGCCAGCGCGCTGGACTTCGCGTTCGGCATCGCGACCGTCGCCGCGCCTTCGCGGCGCCTGTGGGCTGCGCAAGCGGCGCTGATCGTCGCGTATTCGGCCGTGATCGCGGTCACGATGCCGGGCCTGCTGGCCGAACCGTTCGGTCCGGTGCTCAAGAACGTGCCGATTCTCGCCATCCTGTTGATCCTCTTTTCAGAAGAAGAACGCGCATGAATACCTATCTCGTCATCAAGGCGCTTCACATCCTGTCCTCGGTGCTGCTGGTCGGCACGGGGTTCGGCACCGCGTTCTACCTGTTCTTCGCGAACCGCACGCGGTCGGTGCCCGCGATCGCGGCCGTGTCGCGGCTCGTGGTGCGCGCGGACGGGTGGTTCACGACGCCGGCCGTGATCTTCCAGCCGGCGTCCGGCTTGTGGCTCGCGCACACGGCCGGCTGGCCGTGGCATACGCCGTGGCTGCTCGCGTCGATCGTGCTGTACGCGGTCGCCGGTGCGTGCTGGCTGCCGGTCGTGTGGCTGCAGCTCGAACTGGCATCGATGGCGAGGCTCGCGCACGCGAACGGCGATGCCGCGCTGCCCGAGCGCTACTGGCGCTACGCGAAACGCTGGGAACTGCTCGGTTATCCGGCGTTTTTCGCGATGCTGACCGTCTACTTCCTGATGGTGGTCAAGCCGATGTAAGCGTGTCGCCGCCGTGCGGGCGCGGCGGTTCGAGGCATCGGCATGCAGTCGATCGATTCATGATGCTTTCGATAAAAAGAAGGAGTGCAAATCATGAGCGCAAGTGAACTGGAAGTTTACTTCGACGGGCGATGTCCGTTATGCGTCGCGGAAATTCGGCGTCTCGCGGCGCGCGACGCGCGACACCGGCTGATGTTCGTCGATATCGCCGAACCGGGCTTCGACCCGGCGCCGCTGGGCGTCGACCTGCCCGCGCTGAATCGCGAACTGCATGCGCGCCTGCCTGACGGACGCATGCTGACCGGCGTCGACAGCGTCGCGGCCGCCCACGCGCTGGCCGGGCGCCGCTGGCTCGCCTGGCTGCTGCGCGTGCCGGCC
Source organism: Burkholderia sp. Tr-20355 (assembly GCF_017104685.1). NCBI lineage: Bacteria > Pseudomonadati > Pseudomonadota > Betaproteobacteria > Burkholderiales > Burkholderiaceae > Burkholderia > Burkholderia sp. Tr-20355. Next base: position 11,996 of record NZ_JAAGPK010000168.1, read on the forward strand.
CTGCGCGGCGTGCTCGCACCGCTGTATCGCCGCTTCGCACGCAACCGGCAGGCCGTTTCGCGCTGGCTCGGGTATCACGCCGAAGCGCGCTGCGACGACGCGGCGTGCGGGATCGGCGAGGCCGCCGGACGCAGGGCATCAGCGCGCCCCGCACGCGACACCCAGCGCCGCATCGTCGTGAACTGGATGGGGGCGGTCGCGATCGTGCACCTGCTGGTCGGCGCGGTCGTGCCGTGGATGGCCGGCGCGCCGTGGCTCGATGCCTATCACCGCGGCATCGAACTGCATTTCTGGGCAGGAACGGCGCCCGACGCCGCACGTGCCCAGCAGGTCTGGTGGATGTCGCTGGCCGGCGCGACGGTACAGTGCGCGTCGGTCTGGATGCTCGCGCTCGTCCACCTCGGCAGCCGGTTGCGCAAACGGGAAGTGTGGGGCTGGCTGCTGGCCGGCCTGTCGATCTGGGCGCCGCAGGACATGCTGTTGTCGTGGCAGGCGCATGTGCGGGGCCACGTAGCGATCGACCTCGTCGCGCTCGTCGCGATGGTGCCGCCGCTCGTCTGGCTGTGGAGCAGGGATACCGTATGAACACCTTGCCTGCTTTCGACTGGGCGCTCAACCTGCTGATCGTGCAGGGCGCGATGGGCGCCTTCGATACGCTTTATCACCACGAACTCACGCAGGACCTGCCGCACAGCCCGCGCGCGCGGCTCGAGCTGACGATTCATGCGGTGCGTTCCGTGTTGTACGGCCTCGTGTTCGCATCGATCGCGAACGTTGCGTTTCACAGGGCGTGGGTGGCAGCGCTCGCGGCGGTCGTACTCGTCGAAGTGGCGCTGACGTTGTGGGACTTCGTCGTCGAGGACCAAAGCCGCAAGCTGCCGGCCACCGAGCGCGTGCTGCACACGCTGCTGGCCGTCAACGGCGGCGCGCTGTTCGGGATGATCGCGATGCAACTGGCCGTGTGGGCGCACGAGCCGACCGCACTGCAGCCGCTCGATCCCGGCTGGCGCGGCTGGCTGCTCAGCCTGTTTGCCGTCGGCGTGACCATATCGGGTGTGCGCGACGGGATCGCCGCGTGCCGGATCGCACGCCGTGTGCCGGCCGCCAATCCGTTCGCGGGTCAGCCGCCCGGCCACGTGCTCGTGACCGGCGGGACCGGCTTCATCGGCGAAACGCTCGTGAACCGGTTGCTCGATGCCGGGCATACCGTCACACTGCTGGCGCGCGATCCGCTGCGCGCGGCCTACCTGTTTGACGGCCGCGTGCGCAGCGTGACGTCCGTCGAACAACTGCGGCCGCACGAGCGTGTCGACACGGTCGTCAATCTCGCGGGCGCGCCGGTGCTGGGCGCACGCTGGAGCAAGCGCCGGCAGGCGCGGCTGCTTGCGAGCCGCGTCGGCGTCACGCAGGCGCTGACGCGCTGGGTCGAGACCGCCGAGATCAAGCCGCGCACGTGGATCCAGGCATCCGCGATCGGCTACTACGGCGTGCGTCCGGCCGACGAACGGCTCGACGAGGCCAGCAGCGCCGGCACCGGCTTCATGTCCGAACTGTGCCGGCAGTGGGAGCGGGCCGCGCAGCCGCTCGAACGCCACGGCGTGCGCACGGTGGTGCTGCGGCTGGGCATCGTGTTCGGCCCCGGCGGCGCGTTGCGCCCGATGCTGCTGCCGCATTACTTCGGGATGGGCGGGCGATTCGGCGACGGCGCGCAGGTGATGAGCTGGATTCACCGGGACGACGTGCTGCGGATCGTCGCGCGCGCGATGTCGAGCGCGGGCATGCGCGGCGTCTACAACGCGGTCGCGCCGGTGCCGCTGACCCAGCGCGCGTTCGTGCAGGTCGTGTCGAAGGTGCTGCGCCGCCCCGCGTGGCTGCACGTGCCGGCCGCGCCGCTGCGCGTCGCGATGGGCGAGATGGCCGAGCTGCTGCTGGACGGGCAGCGCGTGATGCCGGCGCGGCTGCATCGGGAAGGATTCATGTTCCGCTTCCCGACGGCCGAGCATGCGCTGCGCGACCTGACGAACCGGCCGCACACCGATTTCGCGGGGCCGGCCTGCCGTTTGCCCCGCCGTCGTGTATAAATTCGGCGTGAACGTGCGCGGGGCGTGTCCTGCGTCCCGCGCGCTCCGCATCCGACCTCACAAGGAGACTGCATGCTGCACGTCCTCGGCAAGATCCCGTCCATCAACGTCCGCAAGGTGCTGTGGCTGTGCACCGAACTGAACCTGCCGTTCGAACAGGAAGACTGGGGGGCGGGCTTCCGCACGACCCACGATCCGGCCTATCTCGCGCTGAATCCGAATGCGCTCGTGCCGGTCATCAAGGATGACGACTTCGTGCTGTGGGAATCGAACACGATCATCCGCTACCTCGCGAACCGCCATGGCGGCGACGCGCTCTATCCGGCCGAGCCTCAGGCGCGCGCACGGGTCGACCAGTGGATCGACTGGCAGGGCTCGGACCTGAACCGCTCGTGGGTCGGCGCATTCCTCGGCCTCGTGCGCAAGTCGCCCGATCACCAGGATCCGGACGGCATCGCGCAGTCGATCGCCGGCTGGACGAAGCACATGCAGGTGCTGAATGCGCAACTCGACAAGACGGGCGCGTACGTGGCCGGCGATACGTTCACGCTCGCGGACATTCCGATCGGCCTGTCGGCGAACCGCTGGTTCGGCACGCCGTTCGCCCATCCGGAATTGCCGGCGGTGTCGCGCTATATCGAACGTCTTGCGACGCGCGAAGGCTTCAAGCAGTACGCGGGCAGCGCGAATCCGTAAAGCCGGGCAGGCCGCGCGTGAAGCGGCGGCGTTGCAAGCGCTGCCGCTTCACGCGCGCGTCATCGATTCGCGCGCCCGCCGTCACGCGCCGGGCGCCGGCACCGCATCGAGCACGCGCGCGAGAAACGCCTCGTGATTCCACGCGGCCTCCGGCCGCGACAGCCCGAGCCGCACGACCACCAGCTGACGGCTCGGCACCACGCTCACGAACTGCCCTTCATGGCCGACCGCATGAAACGCGTCGGCCGGCATCGCGGGCGCGTTCGGATCGCGATCGTTGAACGGCTCCGGCACCTTGACCCACAGTTGCGCGCCGAACGTCTGCCGTGCCGACTGCGGCGTCGCGCGCGTCAGGTAACGCACCCAGCCCCGCGGCAGCAACTGCTGCCCGTTCCACCTGCCGTCCTGCAGCAGCAGTTGCCCGAAGCGCGCCCAGTCGCGCGCGTTCGCATACAGGTACGACGGCGCGACGAGCGTGCCGGATGCATCGGGCTCGAACACCGCGCTGCGCATCCCGAGCGGCGCGAACAACGCGCGGCGCGGATACAAGAGATAGTCGCCGTCGCTGCCGCCGAGCGCTTCGCGCATCACACGCGCGACGATCGCGCTCGTGCCGCTCGAGTAGTACCACTGCGTGCCGGGTGTCGCGGCGAGCGGTTTCGCCGACGCGAACCGCGCCATGTCGGGCTGCGTGAACAGCATCACGGCGACGTCGGAGAGCGGGTCGTCATAGTCCTCGTTGAACTGCAGGCCGCTCGTCATCCGCAGCAGCTCGTCGAGCGTGATGGCCGCGCGCGCGTCGCCGCTGCCGCGCCATTCGGGCAGCAGCGCCGACGCATCGGGCGACAGCTTGTGCTGCGCGACGAGCGTGCCGATCAGCGCGGCCGTCACGGTCTTCGTCATCGACCAGCCGGGCAGCGGCGTATCGGCCGTGAAGCCGGGCGCGTAGCGTTCGGCGATCACCTGGCCGTGCCACATCACGACGACCGCGCGGGTGCGCCGCGGCCGCGCCGGATCGGGTTCGTCGAACGCGCGGTCGAGCGCGGTCCGCAGCTTGTGCGCGTCGATGCCGGCGGGCGGCGTGGCGGGGGCGGGCGGGGTGGCCGGCGGGT
>NZ_JAAGPK010000015.1:0-91467 GCF_017104685.1 Burkholderia sp. Tr-20355
CCCCTCCCCGTCGCGCGACGAGGCGTGATAAGGTGTCGGCCGATGCGCCGCCAACCGGCGTTGGCGGCCGCACGCTACTGACTGTATAAAAAGGATGCCAACGATGTTCGGCGAGATCGCCCGTTTTCTGCTCAATACCGTCTTCACGCTGTTCGGCGCCGCGCTGATCCTGCGCGTCTGGATGCAGGCCGTCCGCGTGCCGCCGTACAACCCCGTCACGCAGGCCGTGCTGCAGGCGACCAACTGGCTCGTACTGCCGCTGCGCCGCGTGATCGCCGGCGTGCGCGGCATCGACTGGGCCAGCGTCGTCGCCGCGCTGCTCACCGCGCTCGTCTACGTCGTGCTGATGGTCGTGATGGCCGGCTTCGATCCGGCCGCGGTGATCGCGACGCTCGTCGTGGTCGCGCTGCTCACCGTCGTGAAGTGGGCGCTCAATCTCGTGATCTGGATGACGATCCTGATGGCGCTGCTGTCGTGGCTCAACCCGCGCTCGCCGGCGATGCCGATCCTCTACCAGCTCACCGCGCCGTTCCTGAACCCGCTGCGCCGCGTGATCCCGAACCTCGGCGGCATCGACCTGTCGCCGATCCTGTTGTTCGTGATCGTGCAGGTGCTGCTGATGATCGTCACGCGCGCCGCCGTGTCGCTGACGATGTTCGGTATCTGAGTCGACGCCACCCTACGCCGCCGGCCCCTGCGCCGGCGGTGCGCCGAGCGTGTCGATCACGCCGAAGCGCGCCGGCATCATCGCGTAGCACACGCGTACTTTCTCGTGCGACAGCCGCTCGAGCAACCGCTGCGCCTCGTCCTCGGTGACGATGAATTCGACCTCGATCGCGAGCGAACCTTGCAGTTCGAAGAAGCGGTCCTCGTGCAGCACGCGATGCTGGCCGAAGCCGGCCATCGCGCGAAACGCGGACCCGCCCGCGACGCCCATCCGGTTCGCCTCCTCCAGCAGCCATTCCCACAGCGGTTTCCAGTGCAGCCGGTGCTGCTCGTGCACGTAAAAGCGCAAGAAGACGCGGTCCATCGCACCCTCCGATGGCGGCCGGCTCAGGCCGCCGCAAGCCACGCGCGCGCGGTCCACATGCCGAGCGCCGTCAGCGCGAACGATCCAGTCAAGTGTAGGGCAGCCACCGCCAATGCCCATCCGAATTCGCCCTCGAGCGCATGCGTCATCACTTCGACCGAATAGGTCGAGAACGTCGTGAGGCCGCCGAGGAAACCCGTGATCACGAACAGCCGCCACTCGGGCGGCAGCCCGACGCGCGCCGTGAACACGACGGCGGCCACGCCGATCACGTAGCCGCCGATCAGGTTCGACGCGAGCGTGCCGAGCGGCACGGCCGGAAAGAGTGCGTTGAGCGCGAGGCTCAGGAACCAGCGCAGCAGCGCGCCGAGCCCGGCGCCGACGAAGATCGCGACGATCGAATAGAACAAGGCCACTCCTCACTGACGACGCCGCGCGGCGGACACGGCCCACGCTGAACTGTATGCGGAATCGCGCGACGGCGGCAATGCCGGCAGGCGAGCCGGTACGCGCCCGATCGTGTCGCGGCTGTTCGAGGCCTTCCGTTATTTTCGCCAGCGCGACGTAATCGATATTTCCGAACAATTCAATCCGTCATGACAAATTCGTTTTAATACGATGATTATTTATCGGATTTTTAAAAGACAAAAAGACAATTCATTTCCCCCGTCGACCCGGCAAATGTCTGCTTATACGGGCATTCCACGGATTTACCCTCATCAGGCATTCCCGCATCCGGCCGATATTCGATTCAATTGATTCCGTCGATTTCGTAAAATTGTTTCGCCACGCCACTCCATCGACATGGAGACTCGAGAAATGAACAAGATCCGCCTGTCATCCATGTTGATTCCGGCGCTGTGCGCGTCGCTGCTCGCATCGGGCGGCGTGCTCGCCGACGGCAACGGGCCGCAGTCCTACGTCGAAGGCAACCGCGCGCCGAAAGGATTCGCGCGGCCGCCGTTCCACACGAAGCAGCGCGCGAGCACGGCCACGATCGCGGGCCTCACGCCCGCGCTCACGCGGCACGCATACGGGTTCGACTCGATCGCGAACCAGGGCGACGGGATGGTCGTCGCGATCGTCGACGCATACGACGATCCGAAGATCGAGTCGGACCTCGGCGTGTTCAGCAACGCGTTCTCGCTGCCGGCCTGCACGTCGTCGAACGGCTGTTTCACCAAGGTGTACGCGCATGGCGCACGGCCGAAGACCGATTCGGGCTGGGCGCTCGAGATCTCGCTCGACGTCGAATGGGTGCATGCGATCGCGCCGAAGGCGAAGATCATGCTCGTCGAGGCCGCGTCGGCCAGCTTCAGCGACCTCCTGGCCGCGGTCGACGTGGCCGTCAAGCGCGGAGCGTCGGTCGTATCGATGAGTTTCGGCGGCAACGAGTTCAGCAGCGAGACCGGCTTCGACGGCCACTTCAGCGTCGCGGGCGTCACGTTCGTCGCGTCGTCCGGCGACAGCGGCACCGGGACCGAATACCCGGCCGCGTCGCCGTACGTGGTGTCGGTCGGCGGCACGACGCTGTCGTCCGACAGCGCCGGCAACTACGTCGGCGAAGCGGCGTGGAGCGGCAGCGGCGGCGGCGTGAGCACCACCGAGGCCGAGCCGGCCGGCCAGACGGCATGGCCGATTCCGGTGGCCGGCAAGCGCGGCGTGCCCGACGTCAGCTACGACGCGAATCCGTCCAGCGGCTTCGCGGTGTACGACTCGGTCGCCTATCAGGGGCAGGCCGGCTGGTTCCAGGTCGGCGGCACGAGCGCGGGCGCACCGCAATGGTCGGCGCTCGTCGCGATCGCGAATTCGCTGCGTATGGCGGCCGGCAAGCGGTCGTTGAGCGGCACCTACGATGCGCTTTATACGGTCGGCAAGAACGCGTACGGCAGCGCCTTTCACGACGTGACGACCGGGTCCAACGGCACTTGCGGCAGCGTCTGCAGCGCGGCCGGCGGCTACGACTACGTCACCGGCCTCGGTTCGCCCGTCGCGCCGGCCCTCGTGCAGGGGCTCGTCGCCCGGCCGTAACGGCGCGATCGGCGCCGCTCGGCCCGTGGCGAGGTGCTCAGCCGCCGCGCCACGCGCGATCGAGCGTGGTCAACGTCGCAAGCGCACCGCCTTCCAGCCCGATCACGTCGGAACGGCGCGCCTGCGCTTCGCGCGCGTTGATGCGGATCACGTCCGCACCGAGCCGTTCGCTCAGCAGCCGCACGGTCGGAATCGCGGTGCCCGCGCCGATCTCGACCACGGCGACGCGCCCGGCCTGCGCGATCCAGTCTTCCAGCGCGCGTTCCTGCGCGTCGTAGCGCGCACCGAGCCAGCCGGTATCGCCGAACATCAGGATGTTCGGCCGCGCGAGGCCGCCGCAATGCGGACAGCCCGGCATGTCGCCGATCAGGCGGCATGTCGCCTCGTCGACATCCGGCACGAACGGCGCCGCCTCCCACGTATCGTCCGTGCACGGCCGCAGGCACTGCATCGCGTGAATAGACCCGTGAATCTCGACGATGCGCGCCGGATCGAAGCCGGCTTTCTGGAACTGGCCGTCGACGTTGCTCGTCAGCACGAAGCCGCCGTTCGGCATCGCGTCGATCCAGCGGCGCAGGATCGCGAAGCCCGCATGCGGCACCGTCGCGCGATAGAGCGCGAGACGGTGCCCGTAGAATCCCCACGCGAGCGGCGCACGCGCGCGAAATGCGTGCGGCGACGCGATCTCGTGGAATTCGAGACGCGCGTGACGCAGCGCCGGATATGCGCGCCAGAAGCCGTCCGTGCCACGAAAATCGGGCAGCCCCGAATCGACGCCGATACCCGCGCCGGCCGTCACGAGCAACGCGTCGGCGCGTGCGAGCGCATCGACGGCGGCGGCGACGAGATCGGCGGGCAGTTGCGCGGCGGCGGAATCAACGGAATCGGAGAACGGCATGATGGGGAGGCGGTAACGTCGAACGTTGCGCGGGTGGCGACGCGATCATACGCCCGTTCGAGCGTCGCGACGCCAGCGCGATACAGCGGCGCGATGCCACGCTCGTCCGGCCGCCCCCATGCGGACAGCAGCCGCTACGGCGAGGCCGCCCGCGAACCGTCGGCCCGGCGCCGCGCTGCCCGCTTAGCGATCCGAATCGTCCTGCGCGACCGGAATCGCGTCGGCCGAGAAATAGACCGGCTTGCCGAGCTGCCGTGCAAGGCCGACATCCATGTCCGCTCCGCGCGATGCGCCGTCGATCCGCAGCACCGCATCGCAACGTCGCAGCAGCCGGTGCGCGGCCGGATACAGGAACGTCTCGCTGATCGCGTCGCCGACCTGCCGCGACCCGGCCGCGACCGCGAGCGGCAGCGATACCCACTCGCCGATCATCGGCACATGCCCGCGGCGATACACGGCGAGCGCCGCCGTCTCCAGCCGGTGCAGGTTCGCGGCGATGCGCGCGGGGTCGCCGTCGGTGCCGCTGCGGTAGGGGCCGGCGACCAGCACGAGCCGCGGCGTCATGCGGCGCGCGCGCCGGCGGTTTCCCGCAGCGCGACGTACTGCAGCAGCATGATCGTCTTCGCGTCGACGATCTCGCCGCGCTCGACCGCGTCCAGCGCCGCCTGCAGCGGCATCTCGACGACTTCGAGATCCTCGCCCTCCTCCGCGACGCCGCCGCCGTCGCCGGTGCGCAGCGACGCATCGTATTCGCCGACGAAGAAATGCAGCTTCTCCGTCACGGAGCCGGGGCTCATGAACGCCTCGAACACCTTGCGCACGCCGCGCACGCGATAGCCGGTCTCCTCCTCGGCCTCCGCGCGGATGCGCGCTTCGGGTGTTTCATCGTCGAGCAGGCCGGCCGCCGCTTCGAGCAGCATGCCGTCGTGGCCGCTCACGAACGCCGGCATCCGGAACTGCCGCGTCAGCAGCACGTCGCCCGTGCCGGCATGGCGCAGCAGGATCGTCGCGCCGTTGCCGCGATCGTAGGTCTCGCGGCTCAGGCGCTGCCACGTTCCGTCGCGGCGCCGGAAATCGAAGGTCACCTTCCTGAGCACATACCAGTCATCGGACAGCACCGTCGTATCGACGATGCGCACCCGGTCATGCGTTGCAGCCATTGCAGCCTCCCGTTCGACAAAAGACGGCGCCCATGGTAACGTGCAGTTTCGTGCAATTTCAAGAATTTTCGTGCAATCACGATGCTGACGACCCAACGCAAGAAGGCGATCCTCGATGCGCTCGCGCGCGACGGCCAGGTGCTGGCCGTCGAGCTGAGCGCGCAATTCGGCGTGTCCGAAGACACGGTGCGCCGCGACCTGCGCGAGCTCGCGGCCGAAGGCCTGCTGCAGCGCGTGCATGGCGGCGCGCTGCCGGCGTCGCCGGCCGTCGCGCCGTTCGCGCAGCGCGAGGCGCTCGAGACGGCGGAAAAGCGGCGCATCGCGCGGCGGGCCGCGGAGATGATCGCGCCGGGCCAGGTCGCGATCATCGACGGCGGCACGACCTCCGCGCTGCTCGTCGGCCAGTTGCCGGCCGACCTGTGCGCGACGATCGTCACGCACAGCCCGAGCGTCGCGGTCGCGCTGGCCGCGCATCCGTCGATCGACGTGATCCTGATCGGCGGCCGGCTCTACAAGCATTCGATCGTCGCGGTCGGCGCGGCGGCGATGGAAGGCATCGCACGCGTCCACGCGGACCTGTACTTCATGGGCGTCACGGGCGTTCATCCGGTCGCGGGGCTGAGCACCGGCGATTTCGAGGAAGCGGCGATCAAGCGCGCGCTGGCGGAACGCGCGGCCGAGACCGTCGTGCTCGCGTCGCAGTCGAAATTGCGCGCGGCGTCGCAGTTCGTGATCGGCGAGATCACGCTGGCGCAGACGGTCGTCGTCGAGCAAGAAACCGACACCGCGCTGACGAAACCGATCGAGGCGGCTGGCGTGACGGTCGTGCGCGCGTAGCGCGTCGGATCGTTGCGGATGCCGTCGCACCGGCGCCGGGCCCATGTCAGCCTGCTGACAGGCGCCGCTTGTAACATGGGCGATCGTCCGATCGCCACGCGCTACCCGCCCGATGCCCCCGTCCACCGCCACGACTTCCCCGGCGCCGCCCGCAGGCGACGCACCGCCGCCCGGCCTCCTCGCGCTGTTCGTCGCGTTCACGCAGATCGGCCTGACCAGCTTCGGCGGCGGACTGAGCGGGCGGATGATGCGCGACTTCGTCCACGAGCGGCGCTGGCTCGACGAAGAGGCGTTCCTCAACGGCCTCGCGCTGTCGCAGGCGTTGCCGGGCGTCAACGTGAAGAACCTCGCGATCTGGATCGGCTACCGCCTCGCCGGATGGCGCGGCGCGGTGGCCGGCTTCACCGGCATCATCGCGCCGCCGGCCGTGCTGATCGTGCTGTTCGGCGTCGCGTTCTCGACCCTCACGCGCTTCCCGCTCACGCATGTCGCGCTCGCAGGCGCCGCAGCCGCGGCGATCGGACTGTCGATCTCGATGGCCGTCACCGCCGTGCGGCGGCTGCCGCGTCGCGCACTGCCGTTCGCGGTAACGGCGCTCACGTTCGTGTCGGTTGCGGTGCTGCACTGGCCGCTCGTGTGGACCGTGCTGATCGGCGGCACGCTGAGCGTCGCGCTCGAATACCGCCGCGCGGCCGCGGCACCGGCCGGGAACGATACGCGATGACCGTGTCGCCCCGTTATGCGGCCCTGTTCGGCGTATTCGCGCCGTTGTCGATCGCGACGATCGGCGGCGGGCAGGCGATCATCGCCGACATCCAGCGGCAGGTCGTCGACGTGCATCACTGGATGACCGCCACGCAATTCGTGAACGACTTCGCGATCGCGCGGATGGCGCCGGGCCCCGGCTCGCTGCTGGCGACGCTGATCGGCTGGCAGGTCGCGGGCTTCTGGGGCGCGGTGATCGCGACGCTCGCGCTGTTCGGCCCGACCGCGTTCCTGATCTACGGCGTCGCGCATCTGTGGCGGCGGCACCAGGGCAAGCGCTGGCAGATCGCGCTCGAAGCCGGCCTGCGCCCGGTCGCGGCCGGCATGATCCTCGCATCGGTCTGGGTGCTGCTGCAGGCGCTCGACGGCGGCTGGGCCGCGCGCGCGATCGCGGTGGCGTCGACGCTGTGCGTGATCTACACGCGCATTCACGCCCTGCTGCTGATCGCGCTCGGCGCGTTGCTGCTCGTCGGCGTGCACGCGCTCGGCGGCATGTAGCGCACCGCCGCAGCGCGACCGAACCCGCCTAGACGCCGCGAAACCGCGGCGCTCGGCGCTCGCCAAACGCACGCAGCCCTTCGTCGAAGTCGGCGCCTTCGCACGCTTGCCGGCGCAACTCGGCAATCCGTTCGAATGCGTCGGCAGGCAGCGGCCGCGCGTCCTGCAGCACGCGCAACTGCTCCTTCACCGCATGCACGGCAAGCGGCGCCTTCGCGGCAATCGTGCGCGCGACGTCGAGCGCCGCGTCGTCGACACCACCGGCTTCGGCCAGCCGGTTCACGAGCCCGTGATGCGCGGCGCGCGCCGCATCGAGCGGCTGCGCGCAGAAGAACATTTCCTTCAGCACGTGAATCGGCAGGTTGTCGTAAAAACGCAGCAGGCCGCTCGTCGAGTACGGCAGGCCGAGGTTCGCCGGCGTCATCGCGAAACGCGCGTCGCGCGCCGCGACGACGAGGTCGCAGCTCATCACGAGATCGACGGCCCCGCCCCACGCCGACCCGGCGACCGCCGCGACCACCGCGCCCGGATAGGTCCGCACGCGCCGCAGCGCGCGTTCGAGCGGCTTGCCGTAGGCGAGCGGATCGCGATCGTCGGCCAGTTCGCGCAGGTCGTGCCCCGCGCTCCACACGTCGCCGCTGCCGTCATTCGACAGGATCACGACGGGCGGCGGACGATGCCCGGCGAGCGCATCGAGGTGCGCGACCAGCGCATCGAGCAACGGTGCGTCGAGCGCATGCCGCCGCGCCGGATTCGCGAACCGCACGCGCGCGATCCGCTCGCCGACCATGTCGACCGTCACGGTCGACGCGCTGTCGTGTTTCGTCATGGCGGTCATTGCACGGCCTCCGCCACGGCTTCCGCCTGGAAGATCGCACGCCCGGCCAGCAGTTGGTCGATCGCGTCGTCGCCGTAGCCCGCTTCGCGCAGCACGTCGACCGTATGCTCGCCGAGCAGCGGCGGCGCGTGGCGCGTGCGCGGCGCGGGCAGGTCGTCGCCCATCCCGCCGAGCGGCGTGACGACCTGGCGCAGCGTGCCGAGCGTCGGATGAGCAACCGGCTCGACCAGCCCGCAATGCGCGAGCTGCGGATCGTCGAACACTTCGTCGAGCGTGTTGATCGGCCCGGCCGGCAACCCGGCTTCGACGAAACGCCGCGTCCATTCGCGCTTGCCGCGCGTGCGCAGCCGGCTTTCGAGCAACACCTTGAGTTCGTCGCGATGCGCGACGCGTGCATCGTTGGTCGCGAAGCGCGGATCGTCCGGCAGCTCGGGCAGCTCCAGCAACTGGCACAGCCGCAGCCACATGTCGGTCGTGATCGGCGCGAGGTTGAGCGGCCCGTCGGCCGTCTCGAACACGCCGTACGGCGCGATCACCGCATGCGCATTGCCGGTGCGGCGCGGCACGTCGCCGAGACTCAGGTAGCGTTGCCCGTGCACGCTCAGCAGCGCAACGAGGCTTTCGAGCAGCGACGTGCCGACATGCTGGCCGCGACCGGTGCGCTCGCGCTCGAACAGTGCGGCCATCACGCCGGTCGCGACCCACATTCCCGAGCTGAGATCGCCGATCGCGGTACCCGTGCGGGTCGGCTCGCCGTCCGCGAACCCGGTGAGGCTCATCAGCCCGGCGTAACCCTGCGCGATCTGGTCGAAGCCCGGCCAGTCGCGCAGCGGGCCGCGCGGGCCGAACGCGGTGACGCTGCCCATCACGAGCCGCGGATCATGCGCGCTCAGCGCCGCGTAGCCGAGCCCCATCGCATCCATCGTGCCGGCCTTGAAATTCTCGATCACGACGTCGGCCTGCGCGATCAGCCGCCGCACGACGTCGAGGCCCGCCGGCTGCCGGAAGTCCACGCAGATACCGCGCTTGTTGCGGTTGCAGGACAGGTAGTACGTGCTCACGCCGCGATCGAACGGCCCCCATGCGCGGCTCATGTCGCCGTGCGGCCCCGACTCGACCTTGATCACGTCGGCGCCGAGATCGGCGAGCACCATCGAGCAGAACGGCCCCGACAGCGCGCGACTCAGATCGACGACCTTGATTCCCTTCAATGCCTGCATTCCGGACTCCTGATATTGATGACTGGGTGTGGCGTGGAGGCGAACGACGCGCGTGTGGCGCTCATTCGGGCAGCGTCTGATGCCGCGTTTCGACCGCGAACGGCAGGATCAGGATGCCGAGTCCGAACGCGGCCGCCGTCCACGCGACGGGCACGCCGAGCGACCCGTAGCCGTGAATCGCGGCGCCGAGCAGGAAGTTCACGCCCGCGCCGATGAAGCGGCCGACCGACGCGTTGAACGCGAACGCGGTGGCGCGCACGCGCGTCGGGTACTGCTCGGGCAGCCACAGCGAGAAGATCGCGAAATTGCCGCCGAAGAAGCCGAGGAACGCGAGCGACACCATGAACGCCGCCAGCCCGTTCGGCTGGTAGAACGCCCAGCCGAACGCGAACACGATCGAGGCCGCCATTCCCGCGAAATACACGCCGAGCGCGGTGCGTCGGCCGAGCCGCTCCGACAGCCACGGTGCGACCAGGCAGCCGGCGATCGTCGCGCACGACAGGATCGCCGCACCGACGGACGCGAGCCGCAGCGCGCCGACGTGATCGATGCCCGCGCGCGCCGCCAGCGTGCTGACCGCGCTCGCCTCGTAGACGGAACCGGCCCACAGCCCGACGATCGCGACGCCGACGAGGCTCGCGCTCGTCAGCGTGCGGCGCAGGAACGCCGGCGCGAAGATCTCGCGCAGCGGGTGCGCGCGCCGCGCGTCGGCCACGTCGCCGTCGCGCGCGTCGTGCCGACGCCACTGCCCGGGCTCCTTCACGCGCATCACCGTGAACACCGCGAGCAGCGCGGGCGCCAGACCGCACAGGAACATCGCGCGCCAGCCGTAGGTCGCGCCGATCGTGTAGTTCAGGCAGGCGGCGATGAAGAAGCCGAAGTAGTAGCCCGTCTGCAGGTAACCGGCGCCCATCTTGCGGCGGTCTTCCGGCCAGCTCTCGGCCACGTAGGTGCCCGCGAGCGCCCACTCGCCGCCGACGCCGATCCCGGCGATCAGCCGGCACGCGGCCAGCGCCCATACGTCGTGCACGAACGCGGCCGCGCCGGTGAACACCGAGTAGATCAGGATGCTCGCGGCGAGCGTGCGCACGCGGCCGAAGCGGTCGGCGAGCGGCCCCCAGACGAACGACAGCCCCCAACCGATCAGGAACAGCGCGAACAGGATCGACCCGTACATCCCCAGATTCGCGGGCGTCGCCGCGATGCCGGACGCCGGCAGCAGTTCGGTCAGCGCGGGAATCAGCACGAGCGCGTAGATCACCGAATCCACGCCGTCGAGCACCCAGCCCGCGTAGACGGCCCAGAAGCCCTTCACCTGCTCGCGCGTGAGCGGCGTGCGCCGCGGCTTCGCGCCGGCCGCCGGCGCGTCGATCGCCTTGAACATCTTCGTCTCCTTGCCGGCAGGGCCGGCACGTTCGCCGCGTCCGGTCCGGAATGGCCGGCAGTCGGGCTCTTTTGTGAGACGAGTATAGAAACCCGATCGATCGCGGAAAAATATGATATTCATCTTGCTCGATCGGATTGGCTTATGACTCGAATCGGGAGACGGCGGCGATGGACTTGAGACAGTTGCGCTATTTCGTGAAGGTCGTCGAATGTGGCAACGTCACGCATGCGAGCGAGGCGCTGCACGTCGCACAGCCGGCGGTGAGCCAGCAGATGCGCAATCTCGAACAGGATCTCGGGATGCAGCTGCTCGAGCGGAGCGTGCGCGGCGTCGCGCCGACCGCCGCCGGCCGCACGCTGTACCAGCACGCGCTCGACCTGCTGCGCCAGGCCGACGGCACGCGCGAGCTGCTGCGCCGCGACGCCGACACGCCGCAGGGCCGCGTGACGGTCGGCATGCCGTCGAGCACCGCGCGCGTGCTGGCCATTCCGCTCGCCCGCGCGGTGCGCGACCGCTACCCGGGCATCATGCTGGAGCTGATCGAGGCGCCGAGCGCCGATCTCGACACGCTGCTCGAACGCGCGCGGCTCGATCTCGCGATCGTCGTCGATGCGGTCGACACGCGCGGCATCGCGGTCCACCGGCTGCTGACGGAGACGCTGTACCTGATCACGTGGCCCGAATTCCAGGTGCCGGACGATCCAGTGCCGCTCGACGCGATCGCGCGGATGCCGCTCGTGCTGCCGAGCGCGCCGAACACGATCCGCAACCGCGTCGACTGGGCAATGCGCGAGGCCGGGCTGTCGTACGAGATCAGCTTCGAGGCGAGTTCGACCGGGCTGCTGTTCGCGGCCGTGATGGCGCAGCTCGGCGTGACGATCCTGCCGTGGACGGCCGCGCACGTCGAGATCGAGGAACGCAAGCTCAAGCTGTCGACGGTCGCGCACCGGCTGTTCGCGCGCGACCTGTCGCTGTGCTGGCACGATACGGCGCTCGTCAGCAACGCGGTGCAGAAGGTCAAGGGCGAGATCGTCCGGCTGTTCGACACGCTCGGGCAGCGGCCGGAGTGGGCGGCCGGCAATAACGATCGCAGCGATCGCACGTGAGCCGTGCCGCGCTTGCTTAGTGCGGCTCCATCGCGCGTACCAAGCTCCTTTCATGGGGGGACCGCTGACACCTCCGCTTCTCCTCGCCGCTCGGTATAAGCGTCGGGGGAAGGAGGCCGTTCGTGTCCCCGTCCCAGTCTGCCTGGTTTCTGCTAGGCGTCAGTGTTCTCACCGAAGTGCTCGGCTCCGTCGGCCTGAAATTTTCGGTCGGTTTTTCCCGCCCGCTGCCGTCCGCGCTCACGATCGTCTGCTATGCCTGCGCCGTATCGCTGATGGCGCTCGCGACGAAGCGGCTCGAACTGGGGCTCGCGTACGCGAGCTGGGCCGCCGCCAGCACCGCGGCCACCGCCGTGATCGGCATCGTCTGCGTCGACGAGTGGGTGTCGTCGCTGAAGCTCGCCGGCCTCGCGCTGACCGTCTGCGCGCTCGTCGCGCTCAACCTCGGCGATGCAGCAGCGCGGTGATCGACACGCAGGCGCCCGGCGCGGCATTGACAACGCCCCCAGGCACCCCTTAACGTTGCTCACATCGTAACCATCACCGGTTCAGCTTAAGAGGTTGTCGGCCCGCTCGTGCTCGACACCTCTGCCTTCCTCGAAGGCCTGTTGCTTGGCGCCGGCCTGTTCACGTCGGTCGGCCCCAAGGACGCCTTCGTCATCAAGCGCTCGCTCTCGAGCCCTCACCTGCTCTCCATCGCCCTCGTCTGCGCAGGCAGCGACGCGTTGCTGATCGCGCTCGGCGCGCGCGGGTTGTCTTCGTTGCTGTCGCGCCATCCCGGCGTCGTGTCGGCCGCGCTGTGGGCCGGCATCGCGTATCTGGCCGGTTACGGCCTGCTCGCGTTGCGCTCGGCGATCCGGCGACGACAGCCGGAACACGTCACGGGTCCACGCTCGGCCACCGAACCCACGCGGTCGAGCACGGTGCTCGCCACCGCCGCCGTTTCGCTGCTCAATCCGTATGCGTGGATCGATACCGTGCTGCTGCTCGGCACCGTGATCGTGAGTCATGCGCCGTCCGCACGCGCGCCGTTCGCGATCGGTGCGATGACCGCTTCGCTCGTCTGGTTCCTGATGCTTGCCTATGGCGCACGCGCGTGCCGTGCCTGGTTCGCTCGCACGCTCGCGTGGCGTGTGCTCGACGGCTTCGTCGCGGTGATGATGCTCGGCTTCGCGATTCGGTTCGCGATCGATGCGCTTTAGGTTTCAGCGACCGGATACCGGGATCGCGCGGAATGTATCGTGCGCGTTGGCATGCAGTTCGAAACCGATACCGGGCGCCTGCGGCACGCGTGCGTATCCGGCGTCGACGGTTTCGCCGTCGGCCAATCCGCTGAACGGATGGAACGCGAACGGGCTGACTTCCGCGCCGCCGAGACCGAGCGCCGCGACGACGTGCAGCGAGAACAGATGGCCGCCGTGCGGCCAGAACGCATCGCGCCGCCAGCCGCGCGACACGAAGTGATCGACGATCTGCAGATAGCCCGGCAGCCCGTAGCCGTGCACGGGATCGAACACGAGCACGTCGCGATCGCGGCGCAAACCGCCATAGCGCTCGAGCAGCTTCGCTTCCGCGAGCGAGAACAGCGCTTCGCCGGCCGCGATCGGCGGGGCGTATCGTGCGGCGAGGTCCGCCTGAAGCGGCAGGTCGAGCGGGTCGCACACGTCCTCGAACCACCAGAGATCGAACGGTGCGAGCATCTCGGCGGCCGCGCCGACCGTCGTGGCGTCATACGTATTCATCGCGTCGACCGCGAGATGCGAACTGCCCGCGAGGTGCGCGGCGGCGACCTCGATGCGGCGTCGATCCTGGTCGAGATCCGCGCCGCCGATCTTGATCTTCGCATGCGTGTAGCCGAGATCGGCGAAACGACGCATCTCGTCCGACAGGCGCGCGAGATCGTCATGCGGATAGCGGTAGCCGCCGCCGGCATACACGTGCACGCGGGTTGCCGCCGTGCGTTCGAGCCGGTCGGCGAGAAAACGACTGAGCGGCAGGTCGGCAATTTTCGCGGCGGCGTCCCAGATCGCCATGTCGAGCGTGCCGACCGCGACGCAACGTTCGCCGTGGCCGCCGGGCTTTTCGCCGGCCATCATCGCGCGCCATGCACGGAACGGGTCGAGGATCGTGCCGGTGTCGTCGGCGAGGGTATCGGCGGCGGCCAGCAGGCGCGGCGCGAACCGTTCCCGGATCAAACCGCCCTGCGCGAAGCGGCCGATCGATGCGTAGCCGTAGCCCGTCACCGGGCGGCCGTCGCGCACGACGTCGGTCACGACCGCGACGGCGCTCGTCGTCAGGCCACCGGACGGAATCGCGGGATCGGCATAACGCGACACGGGAATCGCGCGCTCGTGGATGGCGGTGATGCGCATGGTCGGGCTCCGGAGAGGCGTCCGGCGCAGGCGGATGGTTCATGCGCTGCAGCGGAATCGATGGGCGGATCGCTGCATCTTAGGGGTTTGCGTGACAGCGTGCAGGACCGGCGGCGACCGTCGTCGCGTAATCGCCGGACAACCGCGCGTCGCATTCGTCACGGCTTGCAGCCGAATAGCAGAACGCGCCGAGCCTTTTGCCACGCTCGGCGCGCTATTTCCGGACCGGATCGGCATTCATTGATTGAGCCGGAGTCCTCGTTTGCTCCTCGCGGCTCGGTGAGCCGCGAGGATGCAGGGCGATGACGGTATGCGTGGGCCGGGTCGAATCGACCGCCCGCTCAGGCGAAGACGAAGTACTTGCGCACCGTCTCCACCACTTCCCACGTCCCTTTCATGCCGGGTTCGATCACGAACACGTCGCCGGCCTTCAGGTGCACCGACTCCTCCCCTTCCGGCGTGATGATGCAGTACCCATCGAGGAAGTGGCAGTACTCCCACTTCTCGTAGTTCACCTCGAACTTGCCCGGCGTGCAGATCCAGGTGCCCATGATCTTGCTGCCGTCTTTCGAGACGTACGCGTTGAGGTTCACGGTGTGCGGATCGCCGCCGATGCGCTTCCACTTGGTCGCATCAAGGACAGGCGTCGGGCAGGTTTTGCGCAGAACGGTGATGAAATCGGACATGTCGGCTCCAGACTGACGATCGTGTAAGAGACCTGTCACGTTAGTTCGAAAGCCTTGCCCGGGCTTGTATGCGTCCGACACCGACTCGTCCATTTTCGACATCGGCTGGTAGAGGTACGCC
Source organism: Burkholderia sp. Tr-20355 (assembly GCF_017104685.1). NCBI lineage: Bacteria > Pseudomonadati > Pseudomonadota > Betaproteobacteria > Burkholderiales > Burkholderiaceae > Burkholderia > Burkholderia sp. Tr-20355. The sequence goes on from NZ_JAAGPK010000015.1 coordinate 14,947, forward strand.
GCCGGCGTGTTTCGTCCAGCCCGGGTGCCGAGGAACCGCCTCACGTCACGGTCGCTCTGCTCGCGCAGACGCCGCACCGAGATAGTCCCCGGCGGGGTACGCAAAGCCGTTTGCCGGCCCCCGAACGACCTCACTTGCCACGTCGTCGCCAAACCTTGTAGAACTACGCGTTCTGCGGGCGTCGTATAATGGCCATTACCTCAGCTTCCCAAACCACTGCGCGTTAATTAGAACCACTGATCACGCGCGTTCTCACGTCATAATTTCCCCCGGCTCCACGAAGAACCGCTGTTCATGCGGGATTCACTGCGATGCCAGTTTTCACGCCAGCGATAATCTCAATAAGCTGCGAGTACAGGCCACCACATAACATTGGTGCGCCAAGCGGCCAGCGCCCTTGACGCAGGCATCTGTTAATCGTCGTCGCTATCCTCAAGCACGGATTTTTGCGCGGTTAACAACTTAATGAGCTTGCCAATTTCTTTCGCTCCCATATCACCGGATACAAGGAGTCGATAGCTCACATCTTTCGAGAGCGGCCCACGAAGCCATTCCCGCTCGCCTTCTCCGACCTGAAGACTACGCCCGAAATCCGGCATCATTGGCGGGCTAGTACGGTCCAGCCCAAGATCCGTGACTTTCTTCCGCTCCAAGATTACCTCTTGAAGCGGCAACCCCGATTCCCTACCCTCTACAAATACCCAGCTCTGTCCGTCCAACGCACGAAGCGCCCTCACCGTTCGCGACCTCTCGAACTGCGGAGAACCATTTACCTCCCACTGCACGAGATCGCCAACCTCGATGTTTGGTTTGACCGCTGTCGATCCTACCGCCCCCACGTCGTCTGACATTGAGGAATCTAGATTGGTCTTTCCGACATCCCCCCTGCACAGCTCCCTCACCTCGGCCACCATCTCCAACGTTTCACGGTAAGCACGGATAGGCAAATCTACGGTTGCAAGCAAGAAGCCGCGCCGCAGCAGGTATGAGCGGAGAAGTTCATCACTGGGCGCAACATCTCCGTATTCCGCACGCAGTTCCGCGAAGAGATCAGGCAGGAACGCCGCTTCGACCAGCGTTTCCGCTCTCTCGGCAGACGTGCTGGGCTCGACAAGGATCGTCAATGCAGATCGCGCAATCCGCAATTGCTTGTCGACATCCTCCAAAAGGCCAAACTTCTTCAATGCCGAGATAGCCGACAACGACTTCCCATTCAACCCCGAATAACCCATCGCTTGAGCCACCACAATCGGCTCCGCCTTGTGCGTGTGATTCTTCGCGTAAACCTTCCCCGCGAACTCCAGCGACTTGCGCAAACTTAACGCCGGGTAGTTAGGGCTTCGAGCCTTAGCCATAATGACACCTCTCCAGTAACCCCTCAAAATAACCGAACCGACCAACCGCGTCAAGAAAGCGACGCAGATAAGGGGAAATGTTTTTACAGGTTAGCGGGGAATAAATTTGCGTTAGCCAGAGAAGTGTGCAATCATGCATCATGGGTAGATTGGCTACCCATGACAATGGGGGCGGCGCAGAGACCATTGCTACCAACTAGACCCGCTGAACGTAGGCAAGGGATGCCCAATAGATGAGACGCTGACTCGGCCCCGGTTACATAGCTCGCAGTAGCCGGGCCGGAAAAAACAACGCCCCCAACACCTCAATCTCGGCCAGGAGATCAAAACGTTGGGGGCGCCAGTGAGCAGAAGACAGCGCGTTCGAGCGTGCCTCTGTCACCCACAGTTATCGGCTAGATAACCCTTGTAGTCTACGCGACAAGGGAGCTGAGGGCAAGAATCGCTTTCAACCTCCTTACATGGAGGGGTTTATGCCCAACCTCGCTCACGAGCAGGCAAAGACCGTCTTCGTGCGTAACTACACCCGGATTCGCTTCGGCCATCTGGAACATGTGTGCTCGCACTGGCGGTCCGCACCCGGTCAGTTGAGTTTCAACTTCGACTGATCAACAACGAAACGACTCGGGCTCCCAAGGGAGCCCGCTTCTTTTTGCTGCCGGAAGTGCATCACCTCTTACCCTGCGGCTCGTGCTTATCCTTGATCATCTGATAGTAGGTGCTCGCACCGGCCTTCGTCAGTTTCACCTCGGCGATGAACTTTTCGATGATGTCCTTCCGGGTCACATCCTTGACGGTCCGCATCCGCTTGTAGATTTCGGTCGCTAGTTCCATCTTCGTCGGCGCCGCCGCCGTCGCCTGTGCCGCCTTCGCTGCGGTATCGTTCCCTGTCGAGTTCGAGGCCGCATCCTGCTTCTGGTCAGGAGCAACCGACTTGCCAACTTTCTCGTCCTTGCTCGTTGCACCTTGCTTCTGATCGACCATGATCGCACCCCATTCGTTGAAAGTGCGTCCAGGGTCCAGCAGACTACCCTTCAGGGCAACGGCGACCGAACAACCACGATCGACACGACGGCGACCATCGCGGGACTCTACAGGCATGCGACCGTGACGACGATCCGCTGGCGCTCAATATTCGCTTGTATTGACATGAAATATCTGCAAGAGTAGGTTCAATGCCGCCCTGAAATATTCTTGGCCACACGCGCACCCGGGCATTTCACACCACACCCTAACAATCTTTGCATTGATTTATATGGCGACCAAAAAAACTCCGGCATTGAAAAAAACCGCTACCGCCACGCCTGCCAAGGCACCTGGAAAAGCACGAAATCAAAAAAATCTCATCCCGATTGGTGATAAGAACGTTCCCGTCTATGCATCACCTCGCGTAGCGAAAGCTATGGAGGAAATCACGGAAGATATGACCATGTATCATGGCGTTCGACTCTCTCAAGTTTTAGAGGCCGTGTACGCCCAAGGACAGAAAGACGGCGCTAGAAATGCTATCGAAACTCTCGAAAGCAAGGTTGCCGAGATAAAAAATACCGTCCCTCACCGTAACCCCGGTCAGCCTAAAAAGCCGCAGAAAGGCTCGAAGGGGAAATAACGTACTGTGATAATTTTCGGCAGGATGACTCGATAAGAGCCATCCTGCCTCGATGCGTCGTCAATATCTCCTCACGGGCGTATCATCCGAAGTCGCTACACGAGTGCCCACATGGATACGCCCCAGCAGATCACACTTGAGGGTAACGGCAAGCGGGCAACCACAACGGGCACGGCGGCGGCGAGCGGGAACTCGTGGTGAATTTCGTCCAGCAGCTTGCCGACATGCTCAGGGCCAAGCATCCTCGTCGGGGACAACGCAAGAAATACCAGCCTTGGTATCATCGGCCAATCACCAGCCGACATCATACTTTCATGCCCATTCCCGGTTATCAATCTCTCATGCTGCCGGTACTTGAACTAGCAGCCGACCAACAAGAACACCGGTTTCGAGACGTTGTAGAAACTTTGGCTGGCAAATTTCAGTTAACTGACGATGATCGAAAGACGCTCCTCCCCAGCGGAACCGCTCCGTTGTTCGACAACCGGGTGGGATGGGCGCGAACATATCTGAAACAAGCCGGACTAGTTGAATCGAAGAAACGAGGCTTTTTCAACATCACCGGCCGCGGCCTGGCCCTACTCGCACAACACCCGGCAAAGATCGACAATACAGTTCTCGATCAATTCCCCGAATTTGCAGCGTTCCGACAAAAGAAGGTCGACGACTCCCCGAGTGGTCAAAGCAAGATCCTGTCGACCAAAGTTTCCCCACCACCTGTCGATTCCACGCCTGAAGAGTTGTTCGCACAAGCATATCAACGACTGCGGGGGAACCTTGAAGCCGAATTGCTTGAGCAGATAAAGGACTCAACACCGGCATTCTTTGAACGGCTGGTAATCGACTTGCTGGTTGCGATGGGATACGGCGGATCTCGTCAAGATGCCGGAAGTGTCATCGGCAAAAGCGGCGACGGTGGTATCGACGGCACTATCAAGGAGGATAAGCTAGGCTTGGACGTCGTCTACGTGCAAGCCAAGAAATGGGAAGGTTCAGTTGGCCGTCCCGAAATCCAGAAATTCGCGGGAGCACTGCAAGGGCAGCGCGCTAACAAAGGGGTATTCATCACCACTTCCACCTTTACTCGCGAAGCCAAGGAATACGCAAGCGCGATCACGTCGAAGATCATCCTTGTAGATGGCGAGTTGCTCGTTCAGCTCATGGTAGACCATGATGTCGGGGTTTCGACCGCGAGCAGCTATCAGATCAAGAGGATCGACTCGGACTACTTTGACGGCGACGCGCTTTGAATGTAGGCAACCCATGCTTCGTCGATCAGAGAAGTCGAAATCTCGCCCACGTCGAACCCGGGAACGTCCTCGATGAGCAACAGTAGACTTGCGGTGAATGCTGCACGCGAAAGCTTGCCATCAAAGGTTTCGCGCACTGCCATAGACAGCTCGTGAATCTGTTCGATGGTCAGCGGTGAGAATTCGTCGGAGTGTCGGATGGAGTTCATAACGTCACCATCCCTCGGGCACACCGAGCGACACAACAGGCTGCCGAAACATGAGCATCGACACACTCCGATCGGCTATCACTGTTGGCTGCTTATCCTATGCTTCGTGCCTCTTTGACTGTTTGATACGATCACGACGTGGACCGTACGGACCTCGTGCAATCTGTCAGGCGTCGGTTTACATCGCCGTTAGACGACGGTGCATTGACGAGCGTGACGACGATGTTCTTCGAACTGCCGTTCTAGTTCTTCAACTCGGTTAAGGCGTGAGTGCAGGTCGCTTCCCGTTAGCTCCAGCACACGTATCACCGTCTGTAGATAGCCGTAGTCGAAATACTGCTCCAGCACATTTGTTAAGCCGGATTGTCGAACATGGGAGTAGAAAGTTGCCAAGCTTGGATAGCACGTCCCGCCGTCCGTGAGTTCCTGCCAGATGCTTTTCTTTGACTGGTCGGAAAAATGTTTGACCCAAACCTCTCCATATTCAGCGATAGCGTAGGACGTTATCTCTTTCTTGGCGCGTTGCATTTCCTCATATTTGCGCGACAGTTCTAGCAGGAGCACTCGCGGCAACCAGCCGAGCCGGGTAACGGCCACGCCCTTCCAATTGGAATCGTACGCATACAGCCCGTGCGTTATAGCGCACGACGCGCATTGCATTTCCCATCGCTCGTCAACGCGATTCCAATCGTCGGATCGCGTAATCACCAGATAGTGGCCATTGCCGCACGGGCAAGATCGCGCAACAGGTTCGCCCTCTTCCCACGACATCCTCTGTCCCCTTCGACTTGAAGTGTTTCGCTTGCTCGAGGTCCGACACCACACGTTCGGTGATCTAGGAGGCGCTCTTTGCCGCCGCAGCGAAAGCAGACTTGTCGACATCAACAACACTGGTGTCAAGCTCGTACGGCTCTCCGCCAATGACTTTACGAAAGAGGTCAACGGCTGCGTCCGTATAGCGGTGCGTCAGTTGCTGGGATTTGTGGCCGAGCTTCAGCGCGATGTGGTACTTATTATCCGTCGCGGTAATATCAAACCCCTTCTCTTCTTTGATGTGGTTGATGATCTTCCTCACCTCGTGCCACGTGTCGTAGCCGAGCTGCTGGCCAACCCCTGTCGCAGCATACTTATAGTCGAGATTGACCTTTGATGGGTCGGCGAGCGATGTGACGCCGAACAGCTTCGCGAAGCTCTCGCCCGACTCTACGGCATGCTCCAACTGCTCGAAGTTGATCTCTACGTGCCTCTTTGGAATATCTGAACGGATTAGTTCGACCGAGCGAGCCATCAGGGCCCGCAGGAGCTTCGTGTTGATTTTCTCCAGGTTTCCCGCTTGCCCAAACGCTCTGAACACCCACTCGAAAGAGTTCGCCGTAATGCTTTTAATCCGAATGTTGATGTCCGGTGCGACCGAAATCACGTATTCGCGAGCAGGATTCGACGCCTCATTGATTGTGTCATCCCACTGCAGGATGTAGATATTTGGGACGACGTCCGTCGTCGTGGCACGCACCATGCGGTATACGTCATACAGGATCGCCTTGATGTTCGGATCGTCCGCGCGATAACCGACGAAGATAAGGGGGTGTTCGATAAAGTATGTCAGCAGCTTTGCGCTGAGGTACTTGTGATCTTCGTCAAACCGCTGATAATCGGCTTCATTTACAACGAGCGACTGCGGTATCGTCCGACAGCCGTGGATCTTGAAAATCTCGCCGATCGCGAGGTAGCCCTTCCTCATGATCTGCTGTCCAATGACCGTCTCGTATTCCGGGAACAGCGGCTCAATCACCTCATCGTAGTTGGTCGTGATGATCGCGTGCGCACTGATGTTCTTCAACGCCTCTATTTCGGCGTCGAGCTCCGGCGAGCCGTACGACCCCTTCGCGTTCGGGCCAAGCCCGCTGACCGACTCCGCAATCGCGTGTTTTATGAAAATGTCGGCCGGCGCACTCGCGCTGAAGTAATCTGCAGGAAATTCGTGTTTGCCCTTACCCCATGCCCACTCGCGATAAAGGTCGGTGAAGACCGAGCCGATCTTTTTGAAATCGCCGTTATAGGTTTGCTTGTAGTAGGCAAAATCTTTGTCGATCTGCGGGCACTTCTTTGCCAGGACCGTCAGCAATTCCTCCCAATTCGGCCCACCTGCGTACCGCTTTGAGAATCCGGATCCGACGAACAGGATTGGTTGGCACTCGGCATCTGCGAGAACCTTCGCGACATCAGCGGTGACTTCTTCCTGGTATTGCTTGTAGTCGAGCGGCATGGGCTAGCCCTTTTTTGTTACTCGCCAATTAGTATGCCCATCCAGCCCTTGCTGTGCCACCCAATTCCCATTCGATCCGCTAAGAAAGGCTGCGGCACAACGTTCCGCCACTGGCTGGGTCTTGCTTTGGCCCGATCCCAAGCCGCAATTCATCACTGCCTGCGCCGCTACCACACTCCCCCGTGCGGCTCCCGCTTGGATACGAGCAGCAGGAACCGCCGGTTGCTCCACCTCTGCTCTTGACACGAACAGACGTTTCTGCCATAGTAAAAAACGGTTCCCGCGAGAGAGCCAGCTGGCCCGCGCTGCGAAGCAATGCATCTCGCTTACGTCTTTCTGACACTGGTTATTCCCTTGAGCGCCACCGGGGACTGCGGGTCGTACCTAAGTAAATCCGTGCGCTCGGAGGATAAACTAATGTCATCACGCCATCAAAATCACGGCGCGCCGTCGAATCGCATCACTCTCATTGAACTCCTGAAACGGGTCGCGAAGCGGGAAAAGACGCGACTGCGCGACGATGAGTTCGAAACTGTACAGCTGTCGACCCTGCTCGATCAGATCGCCGTATCGCTGGGTTACCGCAACTGGTCGCTGCTCCATAAGGATGTAATCCGCATGCCGGAGAATCGCTTTTCAGATCTGGCAACGCGAGTATCTAATTCCCCTGAAGTCCAAGACTTCCAGCGTTATGAGTCGCTGGACAAGGAGGTCGCTCGCTCAGAGATGCGTGAATACGTCGAAGGCAGCTTCACTCGCCTGATCGAGTTCGCGTTTTACGATTCAGAGTCGGAAAACGGCTTCGCTTGGCCTAGCGTGGATCTGCACGAAGAGTTGGAGGCCGAATTTGGCGACCGCTTTCCGTCTGAATTGATCGCCGAAGTTGCATCCGACATGGAGGTAAGCGACGGACCGTGGGGAGTCGAAGATTACGGCGACGATGACGACCGTGACGACCACGAGCCTAGCGACTCGCCCCCAACCGCACTGCCAGACTGAGCACTAGCGCAATGAAAAAGGCGGTCGCCACGAAGTCTGCGCGATCGCCTGCAGGAAGCGGCTCCCACGTACAACAACGGTCGCAACACGTCCCGCCAAATAGGTGCCCCACCAGTCAGGCCAGCGGGAACCGCCGCAGCGGCGCCACTTTTCACGCCAGCCGCCGAATCCACCCGCTTGCCATCCCCATACCAAACCCTGTAGAATTGCGCGTTCTGCGGGCGTCGTATAATGGCCATTACCTCAGCTTCCCAAGCTGATGACGTGGGTTCGATTCCCATCGCCCGCTCCACACATCACCTAGCTCCTTGATTCCAATGAGCTAAGTGCATGTCTCACGAGCTTCACCGCACCACTACTACAGTGGTCTCCTACGGTGGCTCAAACCTCCTGCCTCTATCGTCGCCCCAGCGGCATCTACGTCGTCCGTCTCGTCGTCCCTAAGCGGTTGCGCTCAGCAGTCGGCAAGAACGAAATTCACGCGTCCACGCGCCTCCGGGATTGGGAAGCCGCTAAACTCGTCGCCCATCAGATTCAGTCGCATTGGCGCGGGCACTTCATGACGTTGGACATCGAAAAACTGCGGGCAGGAAACCCGTTGCTTGACGGCGAGGGCATGATTCCCATTGTCGAGGCTGCCCGGACCGTCGGTATGCAGCCGGAATCGCTGGCGAATGAACTGCTCAACGATGGCGCGCATGTCTTCACGCACCTTCACGGGCAATCCTGCAGGCGGGTGCCAGTGCTCAACGACCTGGACCGGGACTTCGGCGGCGAATTCATCTGGAACGAGGTGGAGATCAACGGCGAGCGAACCGTCCACACCGGAACCGTGCGCGTCCTCGATGGCCGGGCCACGCTGCAACAGGTCATCACCGCCGGGGCGGCACAAGAAGGTGTGTTCCGAGACGGCAAGGCAGCGGGCATCTTTCTTGAGGACCCGATAGCCATCGACCTCGCTCGTTGCATCGTTCACAAAACGGCGGTCACAAAGGTTCGCGCCCGGCTGGTTGCATCACTCAGCCCTGCCCCCACTGTCACCCTGCCACCGCCGTCGATCATTTCGAGCGCGTCCATAGCTGCATTGTCCGTCCCAAGCCCGTCAGCGACCGTTGGCGCCGTCCCAACCGGGTTGCCGACGCGCATTGAACCAACGCCGGTCGTATTCGATCCGATCACGGCCAAACATGGCAAGAAACGATTCTGGGACCTGTTCGAGCTTTATGCACGAAGTCGCACATGGGGCGAGGATCAAACCCGGCGCATGACAACAGAGGCACGTCTTTTTCGCGACCTCATGGGCGACCCGGAACTCGGCGAAATCGAACTGGAGACCATCGACCAATACGCCAGCCGCTTGGCGCAGTTACCTCCCGACATCTATCTAGCCAAGCGCCGGTTCGGAACCGACTCGCTCGACGACTTAATCCGCATTGCGGAACGCGAAGGACTTGAACTCAAGCGGGAAGCGACGATCAAGGGGCACATTGGACGCCTTAGCGAGATCCTCGCATTCGGCGAGCGCAAGCACATGCTGCGCTTCAACCCCGCATCCGACTACAAGCGTGGCGATGGGCGGTTCAATGCGCCGCGCGCTCAGGACGAGCGACACGCATTTACCTCGCAGGAGTTGTCGTTGATCTTCGCGCAGGACTGGTTTGCTACCGGTGCGGGTTCGTTCAACCGGACGGGTTGGACCACTTGGCGTCCACACTACTACTGGCTGCCCTTGCTTGGTCTATTTACTGGCGGACGAATCAACGAACTCTGCCAGTTATACCTATCGGACATCCACCAGACGGAAGGCGGCGCGTGGTATCTCGATTTCAACCTCATGGGGCCCGACAAAGTTGACGAGAGCGACAAATCCCTCAAGACGATCAATGCACTACGCGTCGTCCCGCTACATAACAAGCTCGTCGAACTCGGGCTGCCGGAATACGTCCAGACGCTTCGCAAAGCAGGCTACACCCGTCTATTTCCGGAACTCAAAAGAGATGCGGTAAAAGGTTACGGTAAACCCGCCAGTTCTTGGTTCAATGAACGATTCTTAGGACGAACGCTCGGCATCGAACGAAACGGAATGAAGACGTTTCACTCGTTCCGACATACGTTCCTGACCGCAACCGAACGTCTAGGCACCCCGGAACGGGTGATGGCGCAAATAGCAGGGCATCAGCGCGGAGACACTGAAAGCTGGAACCGTTATGCGAAGGACCGGGATGCAGACCAGTTGGCCGCAGTCATCAATGGGCTTACCTTCACTGAAGCAAACGACATCGCGCCATTCATTGCGTCAGACGGCATCCGGGCCATTGAATGCGCCAAGCGTCAGAAGGATAGCGTTCGTCGTGGATCGAGCGGCACGAAGGCGGACTAGCCCCTAATCTTGAACCGACGGTGCACCCTCCGCACCGTCTTCCTCGAACAATGTCTTGACCGGCACGCCGAGAGCATCGGCGATTGTCTGAATCGAGTCCAAGGATGGATTCGCCTTGCCCGTCTCGATCTTCCCCATATAGCTACGAACGAAGCCGCACTTGTCGGCGAAAGCCTCTTGGCTCAACCCGGTCGTAGCTTTCCGCAGTTCTCGAACCCTCGCCCCAAAGCGATTCCTGAGTGATGTGTTTGCCGTCATCCGTGGGATGTTGGCGGGCGCGTATAATCGCGACCACACCCTAATAATGGCCACCCTAAAAGTAGCCACCCTATAAATGACACAACCACATGCAAACCATCGGCGCGCAACGCGCGCTTCCGTAGCGTTGCTGCTGGCGCTGATGTGCGGACCGGTAGCGACCAACCGGGCATGGGCTGGCAGCGAAGGCATCTGTTTGCAAATCAGCCGCATGGCGCTAGAGATGGCCCGGGACAGGGACGACGGGGTGCCCTACACAACCGAACAAGCAAAGTTCGAAACGAACCTCAAAACGGTCAAGCCCGATTGGCGACGCGAATTCCGCGGACTCTACATGGGCTCACTCGATCTGGTTTACAAACGCCACCCCAACGCCACGCCGGATCAATTACAACGCTCCGTCTATAAGGTTTGCGTTTCCGAATACTGAAACGCACCGCTGCCATAGCGCAACAGATTCCGGGCACGTCTTGTTGCGTTTGTTGTTGCCCACCACAAGAAAGAGACCTGACCAATGAGAAAGACGTTCGGGGCGTGCGCCCTGGCCCTGACCCTGTCGGCGTGCATGACGATGGGAAGCAAATTCGACATCCGCGACGCCGACCAATTCGTTCCGGGCGTGACGACGATGCAGCAAGCGCAAGAGAAGCTGGGCACACCCACGGCGACCAACGCTATGCCGAACGGCGGCACGCTTCAACAATGGATGTATTCGCAAGCGTCAGTGATCGGTGGCACTTCGTCTAACCTTGCAATCCTTTTCGACAAAGACGGCAAAATGATCCGCATCCAAAGTCGCGGACAGGTCAACACCCGGTAGTGCCGGGGTCATCCACGAAGGGCGGCGCGTGCTTTAGCGCGCCGCTGCCCAAGCACTAGCATGGGCACGAACAACCGGTCGGCAAACCGAGCCGCATACGCCCACCGCGTCTCGTTTGGGGTCACCGCATCCATGTAATTATTACCGTTCGCCTGCTCAATTTTTAGGCTCGCGATTTTTTCCTCGCAACCCATTGATTCCATTGAATTAAAAAAATCAATATTGCCTACCAGAGCTATTGAAAAGCCTATCTCCGGTTTATAACCTTCTTCTTCCCAAACGCACAGCTACGGTGCGCTAACCACACCACACGGAGGAAGTATGGTTGCCCATGTAATCGACAACTACAGAAAATTTGGACCGATTGCGAAAGTAATCTATGCAGATCAGATCGACGCGTTTGATGACGCAATGGATGGAGTGCTTCACGTCATCAGCGAGTCAATACATAAATGCAATCTTGACCTAAAGGGATGGTCCAAGAAGATTTTCAGACACCCTGAAGATGCCGTCTTGTTCATAAAAGACCTTGCAAACAGCAGCGGCCACTTCAGGATACAGGACCGGATATATTACGCATTTTCGATTTGGGGCGGCCTGAATCATTTCAACTCGTCGAGAGACTTGGCGGAGCTTCTTCTGATGGAGGACGACGAATTGTCGCAGTTGATGAAGGACGACGAAGCGTCGCAGGGTATCTAATTTCCCGTTGCCCGGAAGGGTGCCCGACTGCCACGGCAAATCAGGTTTGTGGGGTCAAGCACCTTCCGTTAAACCCCATCCCGAATTGAATTGATCGTCGCCCGTGAAACCGCAAAAGCGCGTGCCAGAGCGCTCACCGACTCGCCCCGCCCTAGCCCTTCGAGAATTTCTCCGCGCTGCTCTGGGGTGGTTTTTGACGGTCTGCCGAGCTTCTTCCCCTCGGCACGAGCGCGAGCAAGTCCGGCTTGCGTTCGCTCGATCAATAGATCGCGCTCCATCTCCGCAACCGATGCCAGCATCGTGAGCAGCAATTTCCCCGCAGGCGACGTTAAATCGGTCTGCCCCAACTGCATCACGATCACCTTGATTGACCGCTTTTCGAGTGCCCGAATGGTTTGCAGCACGTCCACAGCGTCGCGGCCGAGCCGGTCGAGCTTTGCGACGACGAGCGTTTCCCCGTCCCGAATCTTGTCGAGCAGCCGCCCGAACTCCGGACGCTCGCTGGCGCAGGTCTTTCCGCTAATACCGTGGTCCGCAAACCAGTAGTCAATCGCGAATCCGGCACCCTCAAGCTCAAGTCGCTGGTTCTCTGTTGTTTGCTGCCCGGTTGACACCCGCCCATATCCGAAGATCGCCATTTGCATCTGCCCCTGTTAGAAAACGGTGCCAGGGTAGGATGGCCTGTCGGAAAAGCCAAGGGCTATATTTTCAACACATCGGCGCCCGCTATCGGTGACGTGTCAGAAACCGGTCGTTTGTTGACACAAATCTCCTCGTCAAGAAAACTCACTGCCGAACAATGCCCTCGAAGAAATGCTCAAGAACATACCTATCGAAGCCGTCCAAGTCTGCAACCTTTTCCTGTATTTTATGCTTCATCTTGTTAAGCATATCGAGTGCAGAATGAAGCGATAGGCTCTCGTCTTCGAAATCGATAATCCCAGCGGCATGTATTTTCTTCGCGAGCATTCTAGGCAACCCATATTCCTCCAACTCCAATACACACGACGGAAGGAATGCCTTTGATAGACGAGCGATAAACGGCGCGATATCAAGATGCTGATCCGGCATTATCTCCTTCTGAATGACATTGATGTCACTCAGCAATGCCGTCAACTTGAACGTAGCATTTCGTTCGAGCTTGAAAAATTCCTCGATAGTCACATCCTGCTCATCCAACTTGTCTAGCAGGTCAGGTATAGAGCTTTTCCAGTTGGCCGACAGCGTCTTCACAAATTCGATAAATTTAGAGTAGGGAAACTCCCATTCTCCGGGAGCCAGCCTAAGAACTTTGTGAAGTATCCAACCCCAATATTCGTTCGATGGAGAATTCAGAATAGCGAGCCCTCGCCACGTCTTTCGATTGTGATTGATCTCAAGCGCGATACTGGTCAGCAACTCAGCGTCACTCGATATCAAAGCCCCTTCGTTTCGGAGCCGATCAAATACCTCTTGACCAAGAACATCTGCCATCTGCTCCTTATAAAGCAATATTTTAGCAATTTGCTCCTTGGATAACTGTTGCTTAAATTCCTGCTCATCAACATCCGCAAGCAATTCATCCGGAAAAGTCAAATCCAGTTGCGTATCCGTCGGGAGAGGAGGCTCTTCGAGGATGTAGATATTTCCAATAAAATGCCTGAACATCCGGCCGCCGCGACCGATAATGTTCCGATAAGTAAAATCGTTGAGTTTTAGAGTTCCATTCTTATTGCTCCAGACGATGACATTTTCCGCAGATGTGTTCACCCCCTCGATAATCGAGGAAGTTGACACGATAGTCTGTAACCCTTCTAACTCCTCAAACAACCTCACCTGTATCTGACTCAACGACCTGTGAAGTCGACCGGTATGAATACCAGCCCCACGTTTAACTAGTGCAGTCAGTATCCAGTTTGGATCGTAGTTCTTCGCAAGCCAGTCGGAGAATCCTGCCAACAAATCGCTGCCAAGCTCCTCCGTCTTTTCGAGCAACAAGTTTGACACGCGCTCAATGTTCGAATAAGTGCCAGCATAAATTAATGACTTCGATCTCTTCTTCCCGAGTATCTCAATCAGGAAATCGCTCTTTTTCTGCGCATCCTTTTTAATCTCCCTATAAAGCTCATGCTTTTCAAGAAACACCGTATTGAAATCCAGGCGCAGAAACAACATGTCCTTTGTAAAAGGGTTGTCGCTCAGTCTCGAAATATTCGGCGCAAGGTAGTATTTTTGATCAGCAATCGAACCAAGCTTCATCATTGCCTTCAATAAAGCAGGGCAACGCTCCTTATCAAAATCTCGACTTGCCTTGTAAAACTCATCCACAACAAGCAAATCCAACTTATCCAGTTTACTAAAATAGTGAATCGCCCTTTCCTGAGGGAAGATAAGGATGTTCCGCTCCCCTAGCTCGACGTCCACCGTCGTCACAATTTTGTATTCAGCCGAGAATTTTCTGCTCAACCGTCGCCTAGTCTCATCCGTTAGAGCGATAGTCGGAACGAGAATAAGCACATTTTTTGGCTTGCGGATTGCGATGTAAGCATCGATTATCAAGCTTTTGCCAAAACTGGTGGGCGCACTGACAGCTATATTCGTCCCATCAAGGAGGTGCTTGAGAACCATTGACTGCTCGCTATGAAGCGTAACGGGAGAATCCTGCCCCACATCCACCTTGAAAGACTCGTAAACAAACCGATCCTGCCAACTGGACGTATCTGGATCAAGATATGGGAAAAGCCCCGACTCCCTGATCAGATGATTGACAAGCGGAGAATAATGCTCAGATTTTCTTTCGTGTTGATCGAGCAGGCGAATTAAGCGATTTCTCGCCTCCGTTTCGTTTCCGGCTTGCAGTAATTCATTGATTACCGCACATTCATCAAAGGTTTCCATTGATTATTACGCCTTGTGAAACGCGACTTCCTTGGAGAACTGCTCAATCAACCTCCCCCTATCTGGAACCGGGAAAAGGACGATATGAAATTTGACATCCGAATATTTTGCCACCTTCCCGGACAACGCATCAATCTGCTTCTTAAAATAGACCGTCGCCCGCTCGCGGTGATATTTTCGAACCTCATCCCTGTAAGCATCATTCATCTCCGTTGCTGACGCGGTGATCGCACACTCATGCAAAAGAAGAATGGGAACATGAATCTTCGCCTTGATGTGATCAATTGAATTCTTCGCGGACAAAGCATCCTTGATTCTCGCCGCCACCTCTGGATTAGTTATCAGGCGATCAATATCAGAGGTGTTAGTAATAATACTATTTTCCTTCTTTAGCTTATCCGTCTTCAGTGAATTTCCAACTGACTCGATAACCGCTGGAAGCCTAGCATCTTCAATACTGTTGTAAAACTTCGCTTCTCCAAACCAGAGGGAGAAGTCGTCATCCCCCTCTAACACGATATGGACGCTATCGGCGCCTTTCGCGTTGTCCTGCACATTCTGCTTGTAGAAAATCTTCGGGACGACAGGCAATGCTCCATAATGGTGATGCATGATTCCATACAAGACAATTTCGGCAAGCTCGCTGCCTTGCCCGATGTCACCCGCCTTATCTGTCAGCCGAAGGTTTTTCGCCGATTCACGCAGCGTCGATCTGCTCTGCCCGGTCAGCTTTTCCCGCTCCCATGCTGACAAGGCCGTCAATGCGATATTATCCCAGATGAAGTTTTCGAACTTCTCGTATCGCCAATGCGTATCCTCAAAATCATTCACAAGACTGAGAACATGCTTGTTTTCAGCCGGGCTAAGGACGGTCTCCGCGAAAATCTTCAGATACGCGTCATCTACAATTATTTCGAAGTCCATCGAAATGTTCTCTTCGCGGGTTCAGTCCAGCCGTTGGGTAACACACCTAATGTAGGAAAAGTCTTCTTTGCTTCCGTCTGTCCGGACAGCGCAGAAGCATTGGGTTCCATAATCGCCAGGCATTACTTCAAAGTAGTCGATGCCAGAACCCTTCTTCGTTGCATACTCCGGATGGCGTTTGAACAATGCCCGCAAGTTTATCGTGTCCTCCGGCGAGACGCGCTCACCGGGCACATACCGATTGAGCATCTCTCGGAAGAACTGCCTAGCTAAACTTTGATTGTCGAAGCTCATTGACTCAAGAATTACTTTCTTGCCTCGCCCCATGCCATCCCCCGATTTTTGTGCTCACCCGACCCTAGGAAGATATTACTGCAAGTCAAGGCGGGTGCGCCCCCATAGTTACCTGGACGGACGCGACTCACGGACGACGAGCTTGTGTGGAAGCACCCATTCACTTCTTCCACGATGGACTGCGATCCGCAAGCTTGGCCCTCTGACGGCTTAGGCAGAAGACGTGCGTCTGCCCTGCGTCACGGCGATTAACCGTCTGTGAGGTGGAGACTCACATCACCCGAAATGCAAGAAAACTCACGCAAAAATTTGCTCAACGCACAAAAAAATGGGAGCACACGATACCGGCAACCGGGCATCATGCGAAAGTTATTTACTCGCGTCAGTGAATTGTGGTAAATTTTTCCCCGCAAACAAGAGAAGACTTTGTTTGCGCTTCCTTGCTTTTCGGCGATAGAACGGTCGGGCAAGGTCGTAAAGCTGCG
The DNA here is from genome assembly GCF_017104685.1 of Burkholderia sp. Tr-20355. Taxonomy (NCBI): domain Bacteria; kingdom Pseudomonadati; phylum Pseudomonadota; class Betaproteobacteria; order Burkholderiales; family Burkholderiaceae; genus Burkholderia; species Burkholderia sp. Tr-20355. The sequence goes on from NZ_JAAGPK010000015.1 coordinate 31,375, forward strand.
GGAGGATTCGCAGCGGGGCATAGATGGGGTTCGTTACGTATTGCCCGCCGGTAGAGTGGCCTCGCAAGAGGAAGGTGCAGCCGGGTCGATGACGAGAGGTATGGTTGGCTCAGCTTTGGATCAACCTCTCGCGACATAATGCACCATGACCAGAGCAAGGGAACCCATAGGGAAGAATATGGGAGCGTCGATGCCTCGCACTAGGTTTCTCGTTTTCGAGAAGCCTAGGGAGAGTATTGGCTCTCCCACGGGAAGGGCATCAACAACAAATACAAAACGATGGGAATAACTTGGAACAAGTTACCCCCGATTGCTCCCATTCCCCTACTTGAATCGCTGACACACACGCTTGCGTCAATCCCGTCCATCTGCGGAACGCAAGAGCAACAAACGAGTAGCCACCACCAGCGGTAGGACCTCCTAGAATTGCCGAGGCAGGCCCAAGGTATCGCGTCCTTCAATCGAGCCCACGGATCGTCAATCCTTACAGAGCGGCAAATAGACAGTCGCACCGCAAACGCTGGCACGTGACGCAGTGTTACCCACACCTGCTCAAGCGGATCGACATGAATTGGCCACGACAGTTGCCGAATCCTTCGCGGCTCGTCGCTCAGATTTCAAGCGACAGGTCTATGCGAGACAAAACAATCGCAAAGGCCTGGTCAAGGCTAAGCCCCGTTTCGCCTACGATCCAACTGGCAATGTGTCCCGTCAAATACTTGCGTTCTGTCTTCTCCGGTGCGAGCGAACCAAAATGCAGCTCTCGAAGAGCGGCCAGATAAGTTGCATGTGTCGAATCACTTGCAAAGCCAGCGCTGCCGGCGCAACCGTTAATCCACTCAGCAGCAGCTTTATGAGCGTCGCGATTACCGCTGAGCAAATCATCGAAAATTGACGGTTCCCGCAACTTGAGCGTTATCAGGTATGCGAGAAGTCCCGCAGGCCCGATGGGGCCGGATAAGGCAAACAGCGCGCACAATTTCTCCATATCGCGCAGTGATAATCGGGCGGCGTGCACCCAAACCAGCGCGGCTGCGTAAAAGCCCTCTACAGCGCGATTCTGCGAAGGATCGAAACCATAACGCGATAGTTCCTGCGTAAGAAAGTCAGTGGCTTGCGAGCGATACTGTGAATTCCGTTCAGCAGACGGTGCAGGCAACCGAAAGAAGAAGCGCACAAATTTCGAGAGATATGCCGCAGCGTCGGTCTCGCGCCCGAACATTCCCTTCACTGCCTGCTCAAGTTGCTCGCGGTTCAACAACAAGACGAAGACAACGTTCGGAATTTCGAAGAAGTGCTTCACGCGCTCGATCAGACGAACGGAAAACAAAGGATTACATCGGTCAAGCTCGTCCACAAACACGACAACTGGTTTATCTTGTTTTGCCGCGAACTCGGCCAACGCACGTCGGTATTCAACAAACGACTTTTTCTCTTCCTCGTGCTCTTCGAGCTTTTTCTCAATGGACTTTTCCGCCCGGTCCGCTACGCCGTCCTGCGCCGCGTCAACCACTTGTTGGATATCTTCAGAGAGGTCAGCGGCACCGAACGCCAGCCGTCCGACGGCACCAACAAGCATCCTCGCACTGAACGGCAGGATGGCCTTCATAACCGCGGCGGCCCGCCCGCGTAACAGGCGACCGCTACCCTCGCTATCATCGAGCAAGGTCGCCAACTCTGCCGCGATAACCATGAATGGGTCTTCGATGTAGTCTTGTTCGAAGGCGTCGATGAAGGCAACCTTGTGCCCAGCAGCACGCAACTGCGCAGCCCAATTTCGTCCAAACCAAGTCTTACCGCCGCCCCATGGTGCATCGATGGCGATCGCACCGCCCGCCCCCAAGCGCCCGACGAAGTCCGTCAGGCGGGTCGCGTATCGCTGTCGGTTGAGCCGATCATCGTGAAAGGGCGGCTGTTCGGGATCGAATTGCCATGCGGAAAAGGCCAGCGGCGGATGGTTTGTGCCTGTCATGGTTTTCGTTTCGGCATTGATATGTCATGAACACTACCATGGGAAAGCGAAGTGGCAACTACCATCTCCGGTTCAATCGCGAACCGGCCCTCTGGGTTCTGATACAATGCGCTCCTACAAAAGTATCCGACATGGAGTAGCGCAGCCCGCTCCGTGTTCCTTATAAATCAATGTGTTGCGGGGGCGCGTGGACGGTGCTTCGATTCCCATCGCCCGCTCCAGTTTTCGGCTGCATCGCAGCCTGCGCAAAAGCCGCCTCGTCGAAGGCGGCTTTTTTGTACCATGTGCCGGATCGCCCGGCGCACTGCCGCGCACAACGGGCCCTCGCCCGCAACCGAGCCTTTCTCTGTCACCGATGATGCACGACGATCCGAACGAAGCCGGCCTGCCGCCGCACGACGACGCCATTTCCGACGAAGCCGCCGACGGCGCCGACGACGTCAATCCGCTGCACCGCCGCCGCATCCGCAGCTTCGTGACGCGCGCCGGCCGCGTGTCGACCGGCCAGCGCCGCGCGCTCGACGAGTTCGGCCCGCGCTTCGTCGTGCCGTATGCGCCGGAACTGCCCGACTGGAACGCGATCTTCGGCCGCAACGCGCCGCGCATCCTCGAGATCGGTTTCGGGATGGGCGCGTCGACCGCGGAAATCGCCGCGCACCGCCCGGGCGACGACTTCCTCGGCGTCGAAGTCCATGAGCCGGGCGTCGGCGCGCTGCTGAAGCTGATCGGCGAGCAGGATCTGCCGAACATCCGCATCATCCAGCACGACGCGGTCGAAGTGCTCGAGCACATGATCGCGCCGGAAAGCCTCGACGGCGTGCACATCTTCTTTCCCGATCCGTGGCACAAGGCGCGCCACCACAAGCGCCGGCTGATCCAGCCGCCGCTCGTCGCGCATCTCGCGTCGCGCCTGAAGCCCGGCGCCTACATTCACTGCGCGACCGACTGGCAGAACTACGCGGAGCAAATGCTCGAAGTACTCGGCGCGGAGCCGACGCTCGAGAACACGGCCACCGACTACGCACCGCGCCCCGACTACCGCCCGGTGACGAAGTTCGAACGGCGCGGGCTGCGGCTCGGCCACGGCGTGTGGGACCTGGTGTTCCGCAAGCGCGCCGGTTAAGCCCCCGCTCCGCCCAGAAAAAACGGCCCGACCGGCATTGCCGATCGGGCCGTTTTTTCATGCCCGCACGCCGGATTCCGGCGCGCGCCTCACGCCCAGTTCAGCCAGCCGCTGTAACCGACCAGCAGCACGAACAACCCGAACGCGATCCGGTACCACGCGAACACCGTGAAATCGTGCGTCGCGACATAACGCAGCAGCCAGCGCACGCACACGAACGCGCTGACGAACGCCGCGACGAGCCCGAGCGCGAACAGGCCGAGCGAATCGACGGTGAACGCCTGCCAGTCCTTGACGGTTTCGTAGAGCGTCGCGCCGAAGATGATCGGAATCGCGAGGAAGAACGAGAACTCGGTGGCCACGCGCCGGTCGAGGCCGAACAGCATCCCGCCGATGATCGTCGAGCCCGAGCGCGACATGCCGGGCACCAGCGCGAAGCATTGCGCGATGCCGACCTTGAACGCATCGAGCGGCGTCAGCGCATCGACCGACATCACGCGCGGCGGCTCGCTGCGTTCGCGCTGCCGCGCCTCGGCCCACAGGATGATCGCGCCGCCCACGACGAGTGCGAACGCGACGGGCACCGGCGAAAACAGCACGGCCTTGATCTTCTTCTCGAACAGGAGGCCGAGCGCGATCGCGGGAATCGTCGCGATCACGACGTTCAGCGTGAAGCGCCGCGCGTCGGGCCGGCTCGGCAGCCCGGACACGATGGATGCGATCCGCTGCCGGTATTCCCAGCAGACCGCGAGAATCGCGCCGAACTGGATCACGACGTCGAACGTCTTCGCGTGCGAATCGTTGAAATTCAGGAAGCTGCCCGCGACGATCAGGTGGCCGGTGCTCGACACCGGCAGGAATTCCGTCAGCCCCTCGACGACGCCGAGGATCAATGCCTTGCAGATCAGGATCCAGTCCATCCGTGGCCCAACTCCGAAAAGGTCGAAAGAAAGGGCCACTCTTCCACGCGCGGCCCGCCCGGCCGCGCGCGGTCCGTCGTCACTTTTCGACGATCGCCACGCGTATGCCGTTTGTAAGAATCGTAATTGTACCGGGTTCGTAGTTCACCCCGGCAAATTGCAGTTGCTCGGGCTTGAACGTGTAGATCGGGTAATTGGTCAGCAACTGCGTCGCGAGCAGGCCGGCGGCCGCCCCGACCTGCTGCGCGTACATCTGCGCGTCGCCGTCGAGCACGAGGCTGTCGACGGCCGGTGCCTTCAGCACGACCGAGCGGCTCGGCGCGTCGTACGCGAGCTGGCCCGACACGGTGAACTTGCCGCTGACGGGCGCGCGCAGGAACGGGCTCGCGAAATGCGCGTCGAGCTGCACCGCGACGCGGTTCTGGTCCGGCAGCAGGTTGACGTTCGGGTTCGCGAGCGACACGTCGACGACCTGCGCAACCGTCTTCTGGTACGGGAACTTGCGCCCGACGGCTTTCTGCACGTCGCCGCGCGAGAACGTGTAGTGATCGGGGATGAACGGGAACGTCGACGCGCACGCGGCGAGCGATACGCATACGCCGACAGCGCCGAGGGAGGCGGCAAGGAAACGGCGCCGGCCGGGCGCGCGAGGTACGGTCATGCTGAACGCTCTCCTGTAGGCGCCGACGGCCGCGTCGCGGCCTCGAGGCGCGTGAGCCACGCGAGCGCGTCGTCGCGCGACGCGCCGCACATGTCGGCGGACGGCTGCAGCCCGGAACAGCACGCGGGCCGCTCGGGCCGGCCGAAGATCATGCAGCGCAGGTCGTCGCCGAGCTGCACGCAGCGCACGCCGGCCGGCTTGCCGCCGGGCATGCCCGGGATCGGGCTGGAAATCGACGGCGCGATGCAGCACGCGCCGCAGCCCTCGCGGCACGCATGCGGCGGCGGGACGTCGGCGGGCGCCGGGCGGACAGGCAATTCGACGGACACTCGGCTCTCTCGACACGACAGACAACGAAAACGGCGCGGCAACCGGACGCGGTGCCCGGTTGCCCCACCCCGCATTGTGCCATCGTCGGCTGCGACGTTATTACACAATGCAGCCGAATCGCGTGTTTATATACTCGAAAGCATCTAAAAAGCGCGAGACCGTCATGAGTTCTGGTTCTGCCGACACAATGTTCCGTCCCGATTTGCTCGCGAAATACGGCGCGAACGGGCCGCGCTATACGTCGTACCCCACCGCGCTGCAGTTCCGCGACGATTTCGACCCGGCCGACTACGTACGCGCGGCCAGCGACCCCGGCGCGTCGTCGAGCGAGCTGTCGCTGTACGTCCACATCCCGTTCTGCAACACCGCGTGCTTCTACTGCGGCTGCAACAAGATCGCGACCAACAACCACCGCCGCGCCCGCCCGTATCTCGACCAGCTCAAGCGCGAGATGGCGCTGCAGGCCGCGCTGTTCGATCCGTCCCGCCCCGTCACGCAGCTGCACTGGGGCGGCGGCACGCCGACCTTCCTGTCCGACGACGAAACGGCCGAACTGATGGCGGCCACCCGCGAGCACTTCGCGCTCGCGTCGGACGCCGACGCCGAGTTCTCGATCGAGATCGACCCGCGCACGGTCACGCCCGCGACGCTCGTGCATCTGCGCACGATCGGCTTCAACCGGCTGAGCCTCGGCGTGCAGGATTTCGACCCGGCCGTCCAGCAGGCAATCAACCGCGTCCAGCCGCGCGCGATGACGGCCGACCTGCTCGCCGCCGCGCGCGCGACGGGCTTTCATTCGGTGAGCGTCGACCTGATCTACGGGCTGCCGCACCAGACCGTCGCCGTGTTCGCGCGCACGCTCGAGACGATCATCGAGCTCGCGCCCGATCGTCTGTCGGTGTTCGGCTACGCGCACATGCCGCACCTGTTCAAGATGCAGCGGCAGATCGACGACGCGGCGCTGCCGCCGCCGGAAACGCGCATCGCGCTGCTCGGCCTCGCGATCGACATGCTGACGTCGGCCGGCTACGTGTACATCGGGATGGACCACTTCGCGCGGCCGTCGGACGAACTCGTGCGCGCGCAGCGCAACGGCACGCTGCAGCGCAATTTCCAGGGCTACAGCACGCGTGCCGATACCGATCTCGTCGGCTTCGGCGTGTCGTCGATCGGCAAGGTCGGCGACGTCTACGCGCAAAACGCGAAGGACCTGCCTGCGTACGGCGCCGCGCTCGACGCGGGCCGGCTGCCGATCGCGCGCGGCGTGCGGCTCACGCCCGACGACCGGCTGCGCCGCGACGTGATCACGCAACTGATGTGCAACCTCGCGCTGCCGTTCTCGCATGTTGAGGCCGCGCACGGCATCCGCTTCACCGATCATTTCGCGCGCGAACTCGACGCGCTGCGCCCGTTCGAGCGCGACGGGCTGCTGACGATCGCGCGCGACCGCCTGACGATCCATCCGGCCGGCCGGATGGTCGTGCGCAATATCGCGATGGCGTTCGACGCATACCTGGGCCAGATGCCGCGGCAGCGCTACTCGCGCACCGTTTGACACCCGCGCCGGCCGCACGCGGGCGGCCGGTTTGATACAGTGTGGGGCTTACGCTCCGCCAGAACCCGCACGATGCGCACCACCAAAGCGACCCACGCGGTCGAACGCCTGAAGACCCGCTCCGGCAACCCGCAATTCGCGGCCGTCGCGATGGCGGGCGGCCTGTTCTATCTCGTCGACCGTTCCGGCGGCACCGCCGAAAAGCGCTGCGAGCCGCTGCCGCTCGACGAGTTCGTCAAGTTCGTCGACGAATTCGGCCCCAAAAAGCCGCGCAAGGCGAGCAAGCTCGACCTCGCATTCGAGGCGCAGATCAAGAAGAGCAAGGGGTAAAGGTCTGTTGCAGGCCGCCTGAAGGCTTCGCGGCCGCCCCGTTTGGTACAATCACGAAGTTTCTCTATCCCCGCTGATGGCCGACCAGGCTGCGTGACCACACCATGAATATCGAAAACGCGCGTTTCAACATGATCGAACAGCAGATCCGTCCGTGGGACGTGCTGGATCTGGACGTCCTGGGCCTGCTGTCGATCGTCAAGCGTGAAAACTACGTTCCGGCCGAATACCGCGATCTCGCGTTCGCCGACCTCGAACTGCCGCTGCCCGGCGGCACCAGCAAGATGCTGTTCCCGCGCGTCGAGGCGCGCGTGCTGCAGGAGCTGACCGTCAAGAAACACGAAAACGTGCTCGTGATCGGTGCGGGCTCCGGTTACCTGGCCGCGCTGTTCGCGCATCGCGCGCAGCACGTGACGGCCGTCGAAATCGATCCGGCGATCGCGAAATTCGCGGAAGACAACCTGCGCAACGACGGCGTGACCAACGCGGAAGTCGTGCTCGGCGACGGTTCGCGCGGCTGGGCGGCCAAGGCGCCGTACGACGTGATCTGTGTCGCGGGCGGCCTGCCGGTCGTGCCGCAGGAAATGCTCGAGCAGCTGAAGATCGGCGGCCGCCTGTCGGCATTCGTCGGCGGCCGTCCGGTGATGAAGGCACAGATCATCACGCGCATCGACGACAAGCAGTATCGTGTCGCCGACGTGTTCGAAACGTACATCAACCACCTCGTCAACGCGATCGAGCCGTCGCGCTTCAAGTTCTGAGCGGCGGAGCCTCCATGCAGATCCTGACGCCCGCGATGCTCGCGGAATGGCTCGGCGATTCGGCACGCCCCGCGCCGGTCGTGCTCGACGTGCGCGAGCCGTGGGAAATCGCGACCGCGCAGATCGCCGGCAGCGTGTCGATCCCGATGCAGCAGATCCCCGCGCGCAGCGAGGAGCTCGACGACGAAGCGGAAATCGTCTGCGTGTGCCATCACGGGATGCGCAGCGCGCAGGTCGCGATGTTCCTCGAATCGCGCGGCTTCACGAAGCTGTACAACCTGCAAGGCGGGATCGACGCGTGGTCGCGCGACGTCGATCCGTCCGTGCCGCGTTACTGACCTGTCCGGCGGCGCATCATGCGCCGCCCCGCCGGCCGGCCCGCTGCCGCCGGCCGCACTGATCCGCCGAACGGGCACGCATCGCGTGCCCGTTTCTGTTTTCCGCCCCGCTTCGTTCCCGTCCACATGCGCCGCTGACGGGCAAAGGCACCGCGCCCCGGCCGACCGTGCACCATTTGCGCCCACGCGCCTGCACCGCAACGGACCGCACCTGCTGCGCGACGCATCATCCGCACCATCCCGACGCCCGATAACGCCCCGCACAGGCACGCCCGGCGTGCATCCGTGCGACTGGCACATGCCTTGCGTTACAGGAAGGCCGGCGCCGCCACGGCGCACGCACAACCAACACGACAAGGGGATACCGATGAAACGTCGCAGTCTGTTGAAGTTCGGTTCGATGGCCGGCGCGCTCGCGCTGGCGGGCAAGAGCCCGTTCGCGCACGCGGCCGATGCCGGCACCGGTCCGATCAAGGTCGGCATCCTGCATTCGCTGTCGGGCACGATGGCGATCTCGGAGACGTCGCTGAAGGACACCGCGCTGATGACGATCGCCGACATCAACAAGAGCGGCGGCGTGATGGGCCGCAAGGTCGAACCGGTGGTGGTCGATCCCGCGTCGAACTGGCCGCTGTTCGCCGAGAAGGCGCGCCAGCTGCTCACGCAGGACAAGGTCGCGTGCGTGTTCGGCTGCTGGACGTCGGTGTCGCGCAAGTCCGTGCTGCCGGTGTTCGAGGAACTGAACGGGCTGCTCTACTATCCGGTGCAGTATGAAGGCGAGGAAATGTCGCGCAACGTGTTCTACACGGGCGCCGCGCCGAACCAACAGGCGATTCCGGCCGTCGAGTACCTGATGAGCGCGGAGGGCGGCGGTGCGAAACGCTTCTTCCTGCTCGGCACCGACTATGTGTATCCGCGCACGACCAACAAGATCCTGCGCGCATTCCTGAAATCGAAAGGCGTGAAGGACGCCGATATTCAGGAGGTCTACACGCCGTTCGGCCACAGCGACTACCAGACCATCGTCGCGAACATCAAGAACTTCTCGCAGGGCGGCAAGACGACCGTGATCTCGACGATCAACGGCGACTCGAACGTGCCGTTCTACAAGGAACTCGGCAACCAGGGCATCAAGGCGACCGACGTGCCGGTCGTCGCGTTCTCGGTCGGCGAGGAAGAGCTGCGCGGGATCGACACGAAGCCGCTCGTCGGCCATCTCGCCGCATGGAACTACTTCATGTCGGTCAAGAACCCGACCAACACGAAATTCAAGGACCAGTTCGCCGCCTGGGTGAAGGCGAACAACCTGCCGGGCGGCGCGAAGCGCGTGACCAACGACCCGATGGAGGCGACCTACGTCGGCATCCACATGTGGAAGCAGGCGGTCGAGAAGGCGAAGAGTACCGACGTCGACAAGGTGCGCGTCGCGATGATCGGCCAGACGGTTGCCGCGCCGTCCGGCTTCACGCTCACGATGGACGGCAACCATCACCTGCACAAGCCGGTGATGATCGGCGAGATCCGCGGCGACGGGCAGTTCAATGTCGTGTGGAAGACGAAGACGGCGGTGCGCGCGCAGCCGTGGAGCCCGTTCATCGCCGGCAACCAGGGCAAGCCCGACGTCGTCAGCTCGATCCCGGCGTTCCTGCGCCGGCAGCGCACGGCGCTGGCCTGACGCGATGCAGGGGCACGCACACCGACGCGCTGCCCCGCTCGCACGCATGCACCGATGCGCCGGCCGGCCCATCGGTGCGTGAATCCGCCTCCCTACGCCGACAGGATCTCCCGATGCCTACACGCTTTCGCCGAGCCGCCGTCGCGATCGTCGCGTGCGCCGCCCTCGCGGGCATGCTGCCGCGCGCCGCGTTCGCGCTGACGGCGGCCGATACCACCGCGCTCGCCGGCGACGACTTCGACGCGAAGACGGCCGCGATCGAACGCCTCGCCGCCGACACGGATCCGCGCGCGGTTACGGTACTCAACGCACTGTCGAGCGGCGACGCGCTCGCGACCGGCGACGGCCGCCTGCTGATCCAGACCGGCGACACCGCGCACGATGCGCTCACGCAGGCCGCGACGCCGGCCGGCGATGCACAGCCCGTGATGCTGAACAACCTGCTGCGCACGAAGATCGCGGGCGCGCTGTCGGGCCTCGCGCTCGCATCGCCCGACGTCGCCGCGCGACGCGACGCGATCGATGCGCTGCTGAAATCGCCCGATCCGGCGCTCAAGCCGATGATCGACCGTGCCCGCGCGAAGGAAACCGATCCCGCACTGAAGCGCCGCCTCGACGCGCTGTGGGCCATCTCCGCGCTGCACGACGCCGATCCGGCGAAGCGCCTCGAAGCCGTGCAGGTGGTGGCCGCGCGCCGCGATCTCGACATGATCGAACAGCTCCGCCCGCTCGTCGCGAAGAATGCCGACGGCAGCTACACGGAACCCGATGCCCGCGTGCGCGACGCCGCGCAGCAAGGGCTCGACGCATTGCACTCGCTGCAGCGCCGCGGCGAGATCGTCGGCACGCTGTTCGCGGGCCTGTCGCTCGGCAGCGTGCTGCTGCTCGCCGCGCTCGGCCTCGCGATCACGTACGGGCTGATCGGCGTGATCAACATGGCGCACGGCGAGTTCCTGATGATCGGTGCGTACGCAACCTATGTCGTGCAGACGCTGGTCCAGCGCTACGCGCCCGGCGCGTTCGACTGGTATCCGCTCGTCGCCGTGCCCGCGTCGTTCGTCGCGGCCGCGCTCGTCGGCATCGTGCTGGAGCGGCTCGTGCTGCGGCACCTGTACGGCCGCCCGCTCGAAACGCTGCTCGCGACGTTCGGCGTGAGCCTGATCCTGATCCAGGCGACGCGCATGCTGTTCGGCGCGCAGAACGTGCAGGTCGTGAATCCATCGTGGATGAGCGGCGGCGTGACGGTGATGCAGAACCTGATCCTGCCGTACAACCGCCTCGCGATCCTCGCATTCGCGCTCGCGGTGGTATTCGTCGCGTGGGCCGTGCTGACGAAGACGCGGCTCGGCCTGTTCGTGCGCGCGGTCACGCAGAACCGCCGGATGGCCGCGTGCGTCGGCGTGAAGACCGCACGCGTCGACGCCTATGCGTTCGCCTTCGGTGCGGGCATCGCGGGCCTCGGCGGCTGCGCGCTGTCGCAGATCGGCAACGTGGGCCCCGACCTCGGCCAAAACTACATCATCGATTCGTTCATGGCCGTCGTGCTCGGCGGCGTCGGGCAGATCGCCGGCACCGTGCTCGGCGGCTTCGGGCTCGGCCTCGCGAGCAAGGCGATCGAGCCGTTCTGGGGCGCCGTGCTCGCGAAGATCGCGGTGCTCGTGATGATCGTGCTGTTCATCCAGAAACGCCCGCAGGGCATGTTCGCCCCGAAGGGCCGCAGCGCGGAGGCTTGACGTGACTTCAATCAGCGATTCGCTGTCGAACCCGGTCGCCGGCGCACCGACGCCCGCCGCCGCCGGACGGGCGGCCGACGGCTTCGCGCTCGGCCTGCCGCCGCGCCCCGCGCTCTTGTCGCGCCGCGCATGGCTCGCGCTCGTCGCGCTGTGCGTCGCGATCGGCATCGGCGTGCCGCTCGCCGCGCTCGTCGCGCCCGAAGCGAGCGCGTTCCATCTGTCCGCGTACGCGATGACGCTCGCCGGCAAGCTGATGTGCTATGCGATCGCCGCGCTCGCGCTCGATCTCGTGTGGGGTTACTGCGGCATCCTGAGCCTCGGCCACGGGCTGTTCTTCGCGCTCGGCGGCTATGCGATCGGCATGTACCTGATGCGCGAGATCGGTCGCGACGGCAAGTACGGCAGCGACCTGCCGGACTTCATGGTGTTTCTCGACTGGCACCAGTTGCCGTGGTACTGGAGCGGCACGCAGCATCTCGCGTGGGCGCTCGCGCTCGTGGTGCTCGTGCCGGCCGTGCTTGCCTGGGTGTTCGGCTTCTTCACGTTCCGCTCGCGCGTGAAGGGCGTGTACCTGTCGATCATCACGCAGGCGCTGACGTTCGCCGCGATGCTGCTGTTCTATCGCAACGAGACGGGCTTCGGCGGCAACAACGGCTTCACCGACTTCAAGCGCATCGCGGGCTTCGCGATCACGTCGCCCGGCACGCGCACGGTGCTGTTGCTGCTGACGTTCGCGACGCTGGTGCTGGCGTTCATCGCCGCGCGCGCGATCGTCACGAGCAAGCTCGGGCGCGTCGTCACGGCCGTGCGCGACGGCGAGACGCGGCTGATGTTCCTCGGCTACAGCCCGCTCGCGTACAAGCTGTTCGTGTGGACCGTGTCGGCCGTGCTGTGCGGGATCGCCGGCGCGCTGTACGTGCCGCAGGTCGGCATCATCAACCCCGGCGAGATGTCGCCCGGCAACTCGATCGAGATGGCGATCTGGGTCGCGGTGGGCGGGCGCGGCACGCTGATCGGGCCGATCGTCGGCGCATTCGCGGTGAACGGCGCGAAGAGCCTGTTTACCGCGTACTTCGCCGAATACTGGCTGTTCTTCCTCGGCCTGATCTTCGTGCTCGTACCGCTGCTGCTGCCGCGCGGCATCATGGGCCTCGTCGAAACCTTGCTCGCGAAGGGGAAACGCGCATGAACGGAACGGCCCTGTACCAGTTCACGCCGCCGCCCGAGGACGAATTGCTCGCCGTCAGCGGCGCCGCATCGATGGGCCGCGTCGTGCCGCAAGGCATCGACACGTCGCACGGCACGATCCTTTATCTCGAGGATATCGAGGTGAGCTTCGACGGCTTTCGCGCGCTGAAGAAGCTGTCGCTCGCGATCGACGCGGGCGAGCTGCGCTGCGTGATCGGCCCGAACGGCGCGGGCAAGACGACGATGATGGATGTCGTCACCGGCAAGACGCGCCCCGATGCCGGCAGCGTGTTTCTCGGCCAGACGCTCGACCTTTCGCGGATGAGCGAGCCCGAGATCGCGCGCGCGGGCATCGGCCGCAAGTTCCAGAAGCCGACCGTGTTCGAACAGCATCCGGTGTGGGAAAACCTCGAGCTCGCGATGCAGACCGACAAGGGCTGGCTCGCCTCGCTGCGCGCGCGGCTCGACCGCTCGGCGCAAGCCAGGATCGAGGAGACGCTCGCGCTGATCGGCCTCGAAAGTCACGCCTACCGCGCGGCCGGCGAGCTGTCGCACGGCCAGAAGCAGCGGCTCGAGATCGGCATGCTGCTGATGCAGCGCCCTGCCCTGCTGCTGCTCGACGAGCCGGCGGCCGGGATGACCGACCACGAGACGATGGAGCTCGCCGAGCTGCTGAACACGCTGCGCGGCACCTGCTCGATGATGGTCGTCGAGCACGACATGGAATTCGTCGCGGCGCTCGCGGGCGACACGGGCCGCGTGACGGTGATGGCCGAAGGCGCGGTGCTCGCGCAAGGCACGCTCGACCAGGTCAAGCGCGACGACGCCGTGATCGAGTCATACCTCGGACGATGATGCGATGCTGAAGATCGAAGCACTGAACCAGTACTACGGCGGCAGCCATATCCTGCGCGACGTGAACCTCGCCGCCGACGACGGCAAGCTCACCGTGCTGCTCGGCCGCAACGGCGTCGGCAAGAGCACGCTGCTGCGCTGCCTGATGGGCGTCGTCGCCGCGAAGAGCGGCAGCGTGTCGTGGCGCGGCACGGCGCTCGGCGCGCTGCCGCCGTATGCGCGCGTCGCGGCCGGGCTCGCGTACGTGCCGCAGGGCCGCGACATCTTTCCGCGGCTCACTGTCGAGGAAAACCTGCTCGTCGGCGCGGCCAGCCGCAAGGCGCCGTCGAAAGTGCCGGACCGCATCTACGACCTGTTCCCCGTGCTGAAGGACATGCGCGCGCGGCGCGGCGGCGACCTGTCGGGCGGCCAGCAGCAGCAGCTCGCGATCGGCCGCGCGCTGATGAGCGAGCCGCAGCTGCTGATCCTCGACGAGCCGACCGAAGGCATCCAGCCGTCGATCATCCAGGACATCGGCCGCACGCTGCGCCAGCTCGTCGACGAATCGAGGATGACGGTGCTGCTCGTCGAACAGTATTACGATTTCGCGCAATCGATCGCGGACCGCTACTGGGTGATGAGCCGCGGCGAGATCGTCGCGGGCGGCGATGCGCGCGACATGGCGGCGAACGGCGTGCGCGAACTGATCGCGGTGTGATGCGCGGCACGGCGGTAGGCACCGCGGCAGGCACGGCGCAGGCACCGCGGCGAGAACGGCTGGCTGGCCGGGCCGCGGCACGCGGCGCTTCCACCGAACGCGGCAACTGCATTATTGTTCCGGTAGCATCCACGTTCCTCGCGCCCGTTTCCTTCGTTTCCCGTTCCCGTTTGCCGCCGATGTCCGCCTCCGATTCGCACGCCCCGCTGTCCCGCCCCGCCGTCGCCAAGTCGTGGCGCGGCCGCCTCGAACTCGGTTTCGAGCGGCACGGTGCGCGCACGACGCTCGCGCACCGGTTGCACGACGGCCCGCTGCGCGTGCAGCGGCCGCTGTACCCGGAAGGCGACGCGATCTGCCACGCGGTGATCGTCCACCCGCCGGGCGGCGTCGCGGGCGGCGACCGGCTCGACATCGACATCGCGCTCGGCGACGGCACGCACGCGGTGCTGACGACGCCCGGCGCGACCAAGTGGTACAAGTCGAACGGCCTCGACGCGACGCAGCGCATCGGCATCACGGTCGGCCGGGACGCGAAGCTCGACTGGCTGCCCCAGAACAACCTGTTCTTCGACGCGGCGCACGCAGCGCTCGATTTCACGGTGACGCTCGGCGCGGGTGCCAGTGCGATCGGCTGGGACGCGACACAGCTCGGCCGGCAGGCGGCCGGCGAAACCTGGGCGGCGGGACGCATCGCATCGACCTCGGCGCTCGTCGATGCCGACGGCCGGCCGCTTTGGACCGAACGCGCGCTGCTCGACGCGCACGATCCGCTGCGCGGCGCGCTGCAGGGCCTCGCCGGCTTTCCCGCATACGGCACGCTGTGGGCCGTCGGCGCCGCATGCGACGCCGCGCTGGCCGAATCGCTCGCCGCCCGGATGCCGTTCGACGACACGCTGCGTGCGGGCGCCACCTGCGTGACGCCCGGGGTCGTGCTCGTGCGCGCGCTGTCGACCTCGATGGAAGCGCTGCAGCGCCACTTCACCGACTGCTGGCTGCACTTGCGGCCGATCGTGCACGGCGTCGACGCACGGCCGCTGCGCCTCTGGCAAACCTGAGCGCGTCCGCGCCGCGCACCGTTTCGGCGCAAGGCCGCCTCGGACACTGCACGTTCGTCATGCACGACGCACCACGAACGCGCATCGCGCACCATGCGACAGGCATGGCACGCGCCTTGCTCCTTACATAGTCGATACACGACGCACGCAAAACAGCGCGGTGCTACGATGACTCGCGCGTCCGCCTGGTCGCATGTACACCGATAAAAATTACGTTTTCCCGAACGTTTGCCTTCATGAAACTGACTCCCCGCGAGAAGGACAAGCTGCTGATCTTCACGGCAGCGCTGCTGGCCGAGCGCCGTCGCGCGCGCGGCCTGAAGCTCAACTATCCGGAGGCGGTCGCCTTCATCACCGCCGCGCTGATGGAAGCCGCACGCGACGGCAAGACGGTGGCCGAAGTGATGCATTACGGCACGACGCTGCTCACGCGCGACGACGTGATGGACGGCGTGCCGGAGATGATTCCCGACATCCAGGTCGAGGCGACCTTCCCCGACGGCACGAAGCTCGTGACCGTCCATCATCCGATTCCGTGAGGCCCCGCATGATCCCCGGCGAAATCCTCACCGACGACGGCGAACACGAACTGAACGCGGGCCGCGCGACGCTGACGCTCGTCGTCGCGAACACCGGCGACCGCCCGGTGCAGGTCGGCTCGCATTACCACTTCTTCGAAGTCAACGACGCATTGTCGTTCGACCGCGCGGCCGCGCGCGGCTTCCGGCTCAACATCGCGGCCGGCACGGCCGTGCGCTTCGAGCCGGGCCAGACGCGCACCGTCGAGCTCGTCGCGCTCGCGGGCGCGCGCGCCGTCTACGGTTTTCAAGGCAAGGTGATGGGGCCGCTGTAAGCCGCGCCCCGCTCTTCAGGAACAGCAACATGACACTACGCTTGAGCCGCCGCGCGTACGCGGAAATGTTCGGGCCGACGACGGGCGACCGCGTCCGGCTCGCCGACACCGAACTGCTGATCGAGATCGAACGCGACTTCACGACCTACGGCGAGGAAGTGAAGTTCGGCGGCGGGAAGGTGATCCGCGACGGGATGGGCCAGTCGCAGCGCGTGGCCGCCGACGTGCCCGACACGGTCATCACGAACGCGGTGATCCTCGATCACTGGGGCATCGTGAAGGCCGACATCGCGATCAAGCACGGCCGCATCGCCGCGATCGGCAAGGCCGGCAACCCCGACATTCAGCCAGGCGTGACGATCGCGATCGGCGCGGCGACCGAAGTGATCGCCGGCGAAGGGCTGATCGTGACGGCCGGCGGCATCGACACGCACATCCACTTCATCAGCCCGCAGCAGATCGACGAGGCGCTCGCATCGGGCGTCACGACGATGCTCGGCGGCGGCACCGGGCCGGCCACCGGCACCAACGCGACGACCTGCACGCCGGGCCCGTGGCACATGGAGCGGATGCTGCAGGCCGCCGACGGCTGGCCGATCAACCTCGGCTTCCTCGGCAAGGGCAATGCCAGCCTGCCGGAGCCGCTCGTCGAGCAGATCGCGGCCGGCGCGATCGGGCTCAAGCTGCATGAAGACTGGGGCACGACGCCCGCCGCGATCGACAACTGCCTGTCGGTCGCCGACGACACCGACACGCAGGTCGCGATCCATACCGATACGCTGAACGAAGGCGGCTTCGTCGAATCGACGGTCGCCGCGTTCAAGGGCCGCACGATCCACACGTACCACACCGAAGGCGCGGGCGGCGGCCACGCGCCCGACATCCTGAAGGTGTGCGGCGAGTCGAACGTGCTGCCGTCGTCGACCAACCCGACGCGCCCGTACACGATCAACACGCTCGACGAACATCTCGACATGCTGATGGTGTGCCATCACCTCGATCCGTCGATCGCCGAGGATCTCGCGTTCGCCGAATCGCGGATCCGCCGCGAGACGATCGCGGCCGAGGACATCCTGCACGATCTCGGCGCGCTGTCGATGCTGTCGTCCGATTCGCAGGCGATGGGCCGCGTCGGCGAAGTGATCATCCGCACGTGGCAGACCGCGCACAAGATGAAGGTGCAGCGCGGCGCGCTGCCGGAAGACGGCGCACGCAACGACAACTTCCGCGCGAAGCGCTACGTCGCGAAGTACACGATCAACCCGGCGCTCACGCACGGCATCGCGCACGAAGTCGGCTCGATCGAGCCCGGCAAGTGGGCCGACCTCGTGCTGTGGGAACCGGCGTTCTTCGGGATCAAGCCGTCGATGATCCTGAAAGGCGGGATGATCGCGATGGCGCAGATGGGCGACCCGAACGCGTCGATCCCGACGCCGCAGCCGGTCCACTACCGCGAGATGTTCGCGACGCGCGGCGGGGCGCTCGCGCGCACGTCGCTGACCTTCGTGTCGCAGATGGCGGCCGACGCGGGCATCGCGGAACGCTACGGCCTCGCGAAGCGGATCGTACCCGTGCGCAACTGCCGCAACGTGACGAAGGCCGACATGATCCACAACGCGTGGCGCCCGTCGATCAGCGTCGATCCCGAAACCTACGACGTGATCGCCGACGGCCAGTTGCTGACCTGCGAGCCGGCAACGGTGCTGCCGATGGCCCAACGCTATTTCCTGTTCTGATTGCCGGTTTTCCGTTTCATGCGCACCCTCGACAAACGCATTGCCCCGAACGTGAAACTCGCCGCGTCGCTCGTCGCGCGCGCGCCGACGCTCACGCTCGCCTATGACGCCCGCTGCAAGAGCCGCCTCGCGGCGACGCTCGACACCGGCGAGGACGTCGCGGTCCTGCTGCCGCGCGGCACGGTGCTGCGCGACGGCGACGTGCTCGTCGCCGACGACGGCGCGCTCGTGCGCATCGCCGCCGCCCCCGAGACCGTGCTGCTCGTACGCGCGGCCGATCCGCTCACGCTGATGCGCGCCGCGTATCACCTCGGCAACCGCCACACGCCGGTCGAGATCGGCGACGGCTACCTGAAGCTCGAAGCCGACCCGGTGCTCGCGGACATGCTGCGCCGGCTCGGCACGCAGGTCGAGGAGACGCAGGTGCCGTTCCAGCCGGAAGCCGGCGCGTACGGCGGCGGCCACAAGCACGGGCACGACGCGACGTTCGCCGAGGATTACGCGCTCGCGCAGCAGGTATTCGGCGAACATCACGGGCACTCGCACTCGCACTCGCACGATCACGATCACGATCACGATCACGATCATCAGCATGGTCCCGGATGCACGCACGGCCACGGCCATGACCACCACTGAACTCGTCGCGCTGCTGCACCTCGCGTCGCCGGCGCTGCCGATCGGCGCGTACAGCTATTCGCAGGGCCTCGAAGCGGCACTCGACGCAAACCTGATCCGCGACGCCGATTCCGCGCGCGACTGGATCGCCAGCGGCCTGACCGACGTGCTCGCGCACGGCGAGTTGCCGTTCCTCGCGCACCAGCTCGCGCGCTGGCAGGCGCACGACACGCACGCGCTCGCCGCCGAAAACGCGTGGTTCGTCGCGAGCCGCGAATCGGCGGAACTGCGCCGCGAAACCGAACAGATGGGCTGGTCGCTCGCGCAGCTGTGCGTATCGCTCGAATGGGGCGATGCCGCGCGCCGCGCGACGCTCGCGTCGCTGTCGCCGGTCGCGCTGCCGACCGCGTTCGCCTACGCAGCCGCCACGCACGACGCCAGCGCCGACGCGACGCTCGCCGCATACGCATTCGGCTGGGTCGAGAACCAGACGTCCGCCGCGCTGAAGGCCGTGCCGCTCGGCCAGCTCGCCGGACAACGCATCATCGTCGCGCTGCGCGGCGCGATCGACGCGACCGTGCGCCGGGCGCTCGCGACGCCGCCCGACGCCATCAACACGTTCGCGCCGCAGCTCGGCATCCTGTCCGCGCGGCACGAGACCCAGTACTCGCGGTTGTTCCGCTCCTGAACCCCCTCGCCAGACCATGAACGCACCTGCTCCCTCCTCCGCCCGCCGCACGAAGAAACTGCCGCCGCTGCGCGTCGGCATCGGCGGCCCCGTCGGCTCCGGCAAGACCACGCTGCTCGAAATGCTGTGCAAGGCGATGCGCGAGCGCTACGACCTCGTCGCGATCACCAACGACATCTACACGAAGGAAGACCAGCGGCTGCTGACGGTGGCCGGCGCACTGCCCGAGGAGCGCATCATGGGCGTCGAGACGGGCGGCTGCCCGCATACGGCGATCCGCGAAGATGCGTCGATCAACCTCGAGGCCGTCGACCGGATGCTGGCGCGCTTTCCCGACGCCGACATCGTGTTCATCGAATCGGGCGGCGACAACCTCGCGGCAACCTTCAGCCCCGAACTGTCCGACTTGACGATCTACGTGATCGACGTCGCGGGCGGCGAGAAGATTCCGCGCAAGGGCGGCCCCGGCATCACGAAGTCCGACCTGCTCGTGATCAACAAGACCGACCTCGCGCCGCTGGTCGGCGCGAACCTCGACGTGATGGCGTCCGACACGCGGAAGATGCGCGGCGAACGGCCTTATGTGATGACGAACCTGAAGGCGCTCGAAGGCGTCGCGGACGTAATCGCGTTCATCGAGAAGAAGGGTTTGCTGACGGTCTGAGCAGCGTGGCGGCGACACTCGACGCCGCCACGCGCACCGGGGCGGCCTTGCGCCGCCCTTCGTCGATTCGTCCCATTCGTTCTATTCGTCGTCCGACCTGCCCGGCGCGTCCTGCGGCGTGCGCGCGCCGCGCTCGGCGGGCGGCAGCAGCGCCGCGAGCACGTCGACCGTACGCGCCGTCGCGCCGCGGTGACGCGACGCGAAAGCCGCGCCGGCCGCGCCCATCGCGACGCGCCGCGCCTTGTCGGCGAACAGCGCATCGAGCACGTGCGCGAGATCGAGCGGATCCGCGACCTGCATCGCCGCACCGGCCGCGACCGCGTCGGCGGTCGCCTGCGTGAAGTTGAACACGTGCGGCCCGATCAGCACCGGCACGCCCACCGCGCACGCTTCGATCAGGTTCTGGCCGCCGAGCGGCAGCAGGCTGCCGCCGATGAACGCGATATCGGCGGACGCGTAATACGCGCCGAGTTCGCCCATCGAATCGCCGAGCAGGACCGTCACGTCGCCCGGCAGCGGTTCGGCAGCCGGCCGGCCGGCCGCGAGCGCGGCCGCGTCCGCCGCCCAGACGGAACGCCGTACACATTTGAGCCCGCTGCGCGCGACGAGCGCCTCGACCTCGGCGAAACGCTGCGGATGACGCGGCACGAGCACCAGCAGCGCGTCGGGCGTACGCATTTCCGCGAACGCCTGCAGCACCAGCGCCTCTTCGTTCTCGCGCGTGCTCGCGGCCACCCACACGGGCCGCGCGCCGATCGCATCGCGCCACGCATGGCCGCGTGCCGCCAGTTCCGGCGGCGTCGTCATGTCGAACTTCAGGTTGCCGAGCACCGTCACGTTGCGCGCGCCGAGCGACGTCAGCCGCTCCGCGTCGGCCGGACTCTGCGCGAGCACGCGCGAGAAGCCGCCGAACACGTCGCGCGTCGCCGCGCCGAACTTCGCCGCGCGCCGGAACGAACGCGCGGACATCCGCGCATTGGTCAGCACGAGCGGCACGTCCGCGCGGCGGCACTCGTCGATCAGCGTCGGCCACACCTCGGTTTCCATCACGAGGCCGAGCGTCGGCCGCCACGCGCGCAGGAAGCGCCGCACCGCGCCCGGCATGTCGTACGGCAGGTAGCAGCGCAGCACGCGATCGCCGAAGATCTGTTCGCCGGTCGCGCGGCCGCTCGGCGTCATGTGCGTGAGCAGGATGCGCGCATCGGGGCGCGCATGCATCAGCGCGTCGATCAGCGGCTGCGCGGCGCGCGTCTCGCCGACCGACACCGCATGTACCCAGATCAGCGGCGCGCGGTCGTCGCGCAAGCGGCCCGCAACGTGACCGAAGCGTTCGCCGATATGCTCGCGATAACCGCGCTCCTTGCGCGAGCGCACGTAGAGCCGGATGACCGCGGCCGGCGCGACGAGCCACCACAGCGCGCGATAGATCACCCTCAGCATGCGGCGGCCCTCGTGTTGCGTCGAAGCAGGTGCGCGCTCAAACCAGCGCCCTGCCCGTCAGGCGTTCGAGAATGCCGAGCGGCGCGCATTCGCGGCGGACCATCGCGTCGACCGGCAGGAAGAACGTCTGTTCGAGCATGAACTGGCCGGACATCACAGCGTGCGAAGTCTGATCGGAGAAACATATCCACACGCAACCCGGCGGAAACGGCATCGTCTCCTGCGGGCTCGTCTTCTGGTAGTCGAGATCGGCCTTCATGCTGTCGTGCAGGTTCAGCATCAGGTGGTCGTATGCGCTGCGCGGCGACTTCGTCACGTGCAGCAGGTTCAGCAGCCACGCGGCGCCCGGCAGTTGCGGCCTGATCGACGGCAGGAAGCGCTTCGCGACGTCCTCGAACGGCTCGCCGACGCGCCAGACGCGCGGCACGCCGGCCGGGTTCACGTTCGTGAACACGCGCAGGATGCGCTCGCCGTAGTTCGGCCGCGACGGGAACGCGTCGACGTGCAGCCGGCTGTCGTCCTTGCGCCACGACGTCTGGCGCGTCTCGACCTGCATCAGCCGCAGGCTGGTCGGCGCGACGCGCAGCTTGCCGCGGTATTCCGGAAAGAGGCCGTCGACCAGCGTGCCGGCCTGCTGCTGGAAGCGCGCGACGAGCGCGCGCACGGCCGACTGCGTGACGCTGTCGCCGAGCACGCCGGCGAGCGTGCCGCCGTTCGGCGCGAGGCTGATGTTCTTGCGTTTCGGATCGGCGAGCGCCGGATCGAGCAGCGCTTCCTCGCCGCCTTCGATCGCGAAGCGCAGGTGCGGGAAATACAGCACCTTGCCTTCCTCGACCGCGGCCAGCAACTGCTCGCGCGGCGCCGACAGGTTGTGCCCGCTCCAGTCGGCGGACGGGACTTCGATGATCTGGGATTCGCTCATGATCGGTTCGCGTGTGGGACAGCGTTACAGGAGACCGAAGCCCGCGAGCGCCGACTTCACCTGCGCGATCGACGGGGGCTGCCCCGCCGTGCCGAGATTGACGACGTTCGGCGACCAGTAGCCGCCGGTCCGCCAGGCCGTCGCGAAATTGTACAGTTCGACCGTCGGACGCTTCAGCGCGGCCGCGATGTGAACCAGACCTGTATCAACCCCGACGGTCGCGGCCGCGCCGTCGATCAGACCGACCACGGCCGGCAGCGACAGTTTCGGCGGCACGATCGCAGCATCGCCGAATTCCTTCGCGAGCCGCTCGCTGGTCGCGCGTTCCGCGTCGTTGCCCCACGGCAGCACGAGCGACGCGCCGCGCCGCACGAGCGCCTGGCCGAGTTCGATCCACGCGGCGTCCGGCCACTGCTTGTCGGCACGCGACGTCGCATGGACGAACACCACGTACGGCACCGGCAGGTTCAGGCCGAGCGCGGCCACCGCGAGCGCCGCCGCGCGCGTGTCGAGGCCGAAGTCGACCGGATCGGCCGGCGTCGGCGCGGGGTCGTTCAGCGCGGCCGCGACGAGTTGCCGCGACCGCTCGACGACGTGCGTACGCGGCGCGATCGGCACACGCTTCGCATAGAAGAAGCGCACCGGCCATTCGTAGCCGGCGCCATCGGTGCGGTTGCCGAGGCCGACCAGCGGGCCGCGCGCCCAGCTCGCGACCCAGGCCGTCTTGATGAGGCCCTGGCAGTCGATCACGAGATCGTACTGCTCGGCCGCGAGACGCTTGCGGAATGCGCGGATCTCGCGCCACGTGGCGCCCGAGAACGGCTTCTTGCGCCAGCGACGCAGCGAGAACGGCAGCACGTTGCGCACGCCGTCGACGAGCCGCACGAGGTCGACGAAGCTTTCCTCGACGAGCCAGTCGATCTGCGCGTCGGGGTGGCGGCGCCGGATATCGGCGATCACCGGCATGTTGTGCACGACGTCGCCCAGCGACGACACGCGCACGATCAGGATCTTTTGCACGCTGAAAAAACGCCGGCTGGCAGCCGGCGACAGGCATAAAGGGGGGATTTTATCTCGCCCGGCGGGGCGGACAGACAAAAAGCGGCGCACGCCCGTGGCGTGCACCGCTTTTCGGGAGAATCGCGGCCGACGAAGCTGCCGCGGCACCGCGGGCGGCCCGCAGGCCGCAGGCGCTCAGAACGGCAGCTTGACGTCCGGCTTCGCGGCCGTCAGCACACGGCGGAAGTCTTCCTGGATCCGCTTGAGCCCTTCCTGCGTCTCGGCTTCGAAACGCATCACGACGACCGGCGTCGTGTTCGACGAACGCGCGAGACCGAAGCCGTCCGGGTACTCGACGCGCAGGCCGTCGATCGTCACGACTTCCTCGGCGCCGTCGAACTTCGCCTCTTTCTGCAGCTTGTCGATCAGGCTGAAGTTCTCGCCTTCGTCGAGCCAGAGCTGCAGTTCGGGCGTGCTCATCGCGTCCGGCAGCGCATTGAGCAGCGCGCTCGGGTCGGCCGTCTTCGCGACGATCTCGAGCAGGCGCGCGCCCGTGTAGAGGCCATCGTCGAAGCCGTACCAGCGATCCTTGAAGAACACGTGGCCGCTCATTTCGCCGGCGAGCGGCGCACCCGTCTCGCGCAGCTTCGCCTTCACGAGCGAGTGGCCCGTCTTCCACATCAGCGGCTCGCCGCCCTTCGACTTGATCCACTGCGCGAGGTGACGCGTGCACTTCACGTCGTAGATGATCTGCGCGCCCGGATTGCGCGACAGCACTTCTTCCGCGAACAGCATCAGCTGGCGGTCCGGATAGATGATCTGGCCGTCCTTCGTGACGACGCCCAGGCGGTCGCCGTCGCCGTCGAACGCGAAGCCGAGTTCGGCATCGGTGTCCTTCAGCGCCTGGATCACGTCCTGCAGGTTTTCCGGGTGCGCGGGATCGGGGTGGTGGTTCGGGAACGTGCCGTCGATGTCGGTGAAACGTTCGACGAGTTCGCAGCCAAGCGCCTTGAACAGGCGCGTCGCGAGCGGGCCCGCGACGCCGTTGCCGGCGTCGACGACCAGCTTCAGCGGCCGCGCGAGCTTCACGTCGCCGACGATGCGCGCGATGTACTGATCGGCGACGTCGACTTCCTCATACGTGCCGCTGCCCGTCTCGAAGCGCTCGTCGACGATGCGGCGGTACAACGCCTGGATCTGCTCGCCGTAGATCGCGGCGCCGCGCAGCACCATCTTGAAACCGTTGTAGTCGGGCGGGTTGTGGCTGCCCGTGACGACGATGCACGAATCGACGCGGCGCTCGCCGCCCTTCAGCGCCAGCGGCACGTTTGCCGCGAAATAGCCGACCGGCGTCGGCACCATGCCGACGTCGACGACATCGACACCGGCCGCACGCAGGCCATCGGCGAGCGCGCCGACGAGCTCCGGCCCGGACAGGCGGCCGTCGCGCGCGACGACGACCGCGTCGCCGCCCTGCGCACGCACTTCGCTGCCGAATGCGCGGCCGATCCCGCGCGCCGTATCGACGTCGAGTGTCTTGCCGACCACGCCACGGATGTCATATGCCTTGAAGATGGATTGGGAGATCATCGATTCTCTTCTCTCTCAGTTGCGTGCATGGAAAATTGTCTGGCTTGGCTGGCCGCCTCTCGCCGGTGCCGCGCATGATACATGCGGCCCCGCAAAACAAGGAACGGAACGGCTGGAGCGGTCGCGATCCCACTTATAATCGCGGGTTTCGATGACGCGCATACCGCCCATTTTAATGCCTAGCCGTCCCGCCGCCGCCAATCCGCAGCCTTCGGGCGCCCTGCCGGCCGCCCCGCACGCGCGCCGCCGCGCCGCATGCTGAAGCGCTTCGGCAACCCGGACGTCGCGAAAGCCGTCGCGAACCTCGTCTGGCTGGGGCTCGAACGGCTCACGCAGATCGGCGTCGCGATCGCGATCAGCGGCCTGCTGGCCCGTTATTTCGGGCCAGATGTGTTCGGCAAATGGCAGTATGCGAATACGCTTCTCCTGGTACTCGCGCCGCTCACCTGGGTGTGCGGCGCGGAAATCCTCGTCCCGACCATCGTCCAGCGCCCGCCCGCCCAGCTCGGCGCGGTGCTCGGCAGTGCGTTCGCGCTGCGCATCGCCGTCTCGGTCGCCGCGCTCGTCGCGACCTGGATCGCGATCGCCGCGGGCGCGTTCGACCCGCTGGTCGGTGCGATGCTCACGGGTCTCGCCGTCACGATGGTGTTCCGCGAACCGTTCGTCGGCGTGATCAACGCGTGGCTGCAAAGCATGACCTACAGCAAGCCGCAGCTCGTCACCAGCATGGTCACGGCGCTCGCGAAGGCGCTGCTCGTGTGGCTGCTGGTCCGCGCGGCCGCCGGCCCCGCCCGCTTCGCGTGGCTGTGGGCGCTCGAGGCCGCCGCGATCGGCTTCGCGCTGCTGCTGTACTACCGGCATCGTAACGGCGGCGCGCTCGGCTGGACGTTCGATAAACCGCTGTTCAGGCACTTTGCGACGGCCGGCACCGTGTTCTGGCTCGGCCTGATCTGCATGTACCTGTTCCTGAAACTCGACCGCCTGATGCTCGAGCGTCACGTGTCGTTCGCCGATCTCGGCCGCTATTCGGCCGCGCAGCAGCTCAACGAAAACTGGATCACGCTCGCGCTGATGCTCGCGCAGACCATCGCGCCCGCGTTCGTCTACCGCGTGCAGGACGTCGCGCGGCTGCGCCGCAACATCGTCCGCCTGATCGCGATGACGGCCGGCCTGATGACGGCCGGCGCGCTCGTGCTCGACGCGGCCGCCCCGCTGATCGTCGGCAAGGTGTTCGGCCACGGCTACGAGGCATCGGTCGACATCTTCCGCTGGGCCGTCTGGCTGTCCGTGCCGGCCGGCATCGAGGCGATAGGCAATCTTATCGTTCTCAAATATCAAGCAAAATTCGTGTTGCTGTCGAAATGGCTGCTCGCGCTGGCGATCGCCGCGGTCGTCAACCTGTTCGCGATCCCGCGGCTCGGCCTGTACGGCGCGCTCGTCGGGCTGGCGGCCGGCTACCTGGCCGCGGCCGCCGTCAACTTTTATTACATCCGTTTCAAGCTGCGAACATGACGTCCCCTGATTGCCCGCCCCCGCTCGACGACGTGGCCGTGCTGATGCCGGCCTACAACGGGCACGACGACGTCGTCCGAACCCTTGCGTCGTTTCGCGAGGATGCGCCCGTACACGTGCTGGTCGTCGACGACGGCAGCACGCCGCCGATCGTCGCGCCCGACCTGCCGGGCCTCGCGATCGAGGTGCTGCGCATGCCGCGGAACGGCGGCATCGAGCGCGCGCTCGCGGCCGGCATCGACGCGCTCGCGGCGCGCGGCTTCCGCTATGCGGCCCGCATCGACGCGGGCGACCTGGCCGTGCCGCAGCGCCTCGCGAAGCAGCGTGCGTATCTCGGCGCCCACCCGAACGTGGCCTGCGTCGGCATGTGGACGCAGGTCGTGTCGCGCGCCGGCGAACCGCGTTTCATGCTGACGCCGCCCGCCGATCCGCGCACGCTGCGCCGCACGCGCTTCCTGCGCTCGCCGCTCGTGCATCCTTCGGTGATGCTGCGCATCGACGCCGTGCGGGAAGTGGGCAACTATCGCGAGAAATACCGCGCGGCCGAGGATCTCGATCTTTTTTTACGGTTAATGCAACGCTACGATTGCGCGAACCTGCCGGAACTCGGCCTGTATTACGAACTGAACGAGGGCGGGATCAGTGCGACCAAGCGCCGGCGCCAGCTGGTGTCGACGCTCACGCTGCTGCTGAGCCATTTCAACGCGCTGAACCCGTACGACTGGGCCGGCCTCGCCAAGAACCTGCTGCATTTCGTGACGCCGTACCGGACGTTGCAGCGGATCAAGCAGACGCTGTTCGCCGCGCGGCCGTCCGCCTGACGCCGATCCGGCATTTACGACGCTTTATTTTTTTCTTTTTTCATGTCCGCCACTTCCCCGCTGCGCATCGCGCTCGTCTGCAACACGGCCTGGGCGATCTACACGTATCGCCACGGGCTGATCCGTGCGCTCGTCGCGCGCGGCGCCGAGGTCGTCGTGATCGCGCCGCACGACCGTACGGTGCCGTTGCTCGAGCAGATGGGCTGCCGCTACGTGAAGCTCGCGGTCGCGTCGAAAGGCACGAGCCCGCGCGAGGATCTCGGCACGCTCGCGGCGCTGGTGCGCCACTACCGCGCGCTCAAGCCCGATCTCGTGTTCCATTACACGATCAAGCCGAACATCTACGGGTCGGTCGCCGCGTGGCTCGCGCGCGTGCCGTCGATCGCGGTGACGACGGGGCTCGGCTACGTCTTCATCCAGAAAAGCCGCGCGGCGAGCGTCGCGAAGCGCCTGTACCGGTTCGCGTTCCGCTTCCCGCGTGAAGTGTGGTTCCTGAACCGCGACGACCTCGCGACCTTCACCGACGAGCAGTTGCTCGCGCATCCCGAGCGCGCGCGGCTGCTGCACGGCGAAGGCGTCGATCTCGAGCAGTTCGCGCCCGTGCCGCTGCCCGCCGGCGACGCGCCCGTCTTCATCCTGATCGGCCGGCTGCTGTGGGACAAGGGCGTGCGCGAATACGTGGAAGCCGCGCGCATCGTGCGCGGCCGCTTCCCGAACGCGCGCTTCCAGCTGCTCGGGCCGCTCGGCGTCGACAATCCGAGCGCAATCGGGCGCGCGGACGTCGACGCATGGGTCGGCGAAGGCATCGTCGAATATCTCGGCGAGGCGCACGATGTCCGCCCGCATATCGCGGCGGCCGACTGCGTCGTGCTGCCGTCGTACCGCGAAGGCGTGCCGCGCACGCTGATGGAAGCATCGGCGATGGGCCGCCCGATCGTCGCGACCGACGTGCCGGGCTGCCGCGACGTCGTCGCCGACGGCGAAACCGGCTTCCTGTGCCGCGTGCGCGACAGCGCAAGCCTCGCGGAGCAACTGCTCCGCATGATCGAACTCGGAACGGCCGGGCGCGACGCGATGGGCGCGCGCGGCCGGCAGAAAGTCACGGCGGAATTCGACGAGCAGCAGGTCGTCGAACGCTACCGGCAGACCATTCGTTCGTTGACCGGCATCACTCTCTGAAGGAGCGCATCAGCAATGACCGCTAAAGGCACCATCCTCGTTACCGGCGGCGCGGGCTATATCGGCTCGCACACGGCCGTCGAGCTGCTCGACAACGGCTACGATGTCGTGATCGTCGACAACCTCGTCAACAGCAAGGCCGAGTCCGTGCGCCGCATCGAGCGGATTACCGGCAAGACGCCCGCGTTCCATCAGGTCGACGTGTGCGACGAAGCCGCGCTCGCGAAGGTGTTCGACGCGCACCCGATCACCGGCACGATCCATTTCGCGGCGCTCAAGGCCGTCGGCGAATCGGTCGCGAAGCCGCTCGAGTACTACCAGAACAACATCGGCGGGTTGCTGGCGGTGCTCAAGGTCATGCGCGAGCGCAACGTCAGGCAGTTCGTGTTCAGCTCGTCCGCGACCGTGTACGGCGTGCCCGAGCGCTCGCCGATCGACGAATCGTTCCCGCTGTCGGCGACGAACCCGTACGGCCAGTCGAAGCTGATCGCCGAGCAGATCCTGCGCGACCTCGAGGTGTCCGATCCTTCGTGGCGGATCGCGACGCTGCGCTACTTCAACCCGGTCGGTGCGCACGCAAGCGGGCTGATCGGCGAGGATCCGGCCGGCATCCCGAACAACCTGATGCCGTATGTCGCGCAGGTCGCAGTCGGCAAGCTGGAAAAGCTGCGCGTGTTCGGCTCCGACTATGCGACGCCGGACGGCACCGGCGTGCGCGACTACATCCACGTCGTCGATCTCGCGAAAGGACACATCGCCGCGCTCGACGCGCTCGCGAAACGCGACGCGAGCTTTGTCGTGAACCTCGGCACCGGCCAGGGCTACAGCGTGCTGGAAGTCGTGCGTGCGTTCGAGAAGGCATCGGGCCGCCCGGTGCCGTACGAACTCGTCGCGCGCCGCCCGGGCGACATCGCCGAGTGCTACGCGAATCCGCAGGCCGCGGCCGACATCATCGGCTGGCGCGCGACGCTCGGGATCGAGGACATGTGTGCCGACCACTGGCGATGGCAGGAGGGGAACCCGCGCGGTTTTGTATAATCCGCTGTCCATTTTTCGAGCGATCCCATGCTCAGCTTCGCGTCCGGCTTCATCGTCTCCCTGCTCGTCACGCTGTTCATCGTGCGCTACGCGCACCTTCACGAGAAATTCTCGATCGACAGCGATCTGGCCGGCGTGCAGAAATTCCACGTGCGGCCCGTGCCGCGAGTGGGGGGCATCGGGATCCTCGCCGGGGTCGTCGTGGCCGCGCTGATCCTGTCGCGGCGCTATCCGACGATCGCGGGCAGCATTCTCGGCATCGCGGCCTGCGGGCTGCCGGCGTTCCTGTCCGGCCTCGTCGAGGATCTGACCAAACGCGTGTCGCCGCGCGCGCGGCTGCTCTGCACGATGGGCGCGGCCGCGCTGGCGTTCTGGCTGCTGGGCATCTCGGTCAAGCGCATCAGCGTGCCGCCGCTCGACTTCCTGCTCGGCTACGTGGCCATCTCGGCGTTCATCACGGTGCTCGCGGTCGCGGCGCTCGCGAACGCGATCAACATCATCGACGGCTTCAACGGCCTCGCGTCGATGGTCAGTTTCATGATGTTCGCGTCGCTCGCGTACGTCGCGTTCCACGTCAACGACCCGGTCGTGATGTCCGCGTCGATCATCATGATGGGCGCGGTGCTCGGCTTCTTCCTGTGGAATTTTCCTGCCGGGCTGATCTTCCTCGGCGACGGCGGCGCGTATTTCATCGGCTTCATGCTCGCCGAACTCGCGATCATGCTCGTGATGCGCAACCGCGAAGTGTCCGCGTGGTATCCGGTGCTGCTGTTCATGTACCCGATCTTCGAGACCTGTTTCTCGATCTACCGGAAGAAGTTCATCCGCGGGATGTCGCCGGGGATTCCGGACGGCGTGCATCTGCACATGCTCGTGTACAAGCGGCTGATGCGCTGGGCCGTCGGGACGAAGCACGCGCACGACCTGACGCGGCGGAATTCGCTCACGTCGCCGTATCTGTGGTTGCTGTGCCTCGTCGCGGTGATTCCCGCGACACTGTTCTGGCGACACACGCTGCACCTGTTCGTGTTCGTCGTGCTGTTCGCACTGACCTACGTGTGGCTTTATCTCAGCATCGTGCGGTTTCGCGCGCCGCGGTGGATGGTGGTACGCAAGCACCGGCGCAGCCACTGAACGTCGTTGCATCGGCTTCCGGACAAAGAAAAAGCGCCCCGCGGGGCGCTTTTTTCATGCGTCGTCGAGCCCCGTTCGGGCTTCGCGCCGCCGCGTCACTTGTTCGACGCGGCGCGCCCCGACGGTACGCTCTGCAAGGTCGGGGCAACGGCCGTCTGGTATTCCGGCACCCAGCGCCGCAGGTCGCGCCGCACTTCGTCGTCGGACAGCACGCGGTGCTGCATCAGCCACGGCAGCAGCTCGTCGAGCAAATTGTCCGGTACTTCGCGCGCCCGCGCGATCCGCAGTTTCGGGTGCGGCGTGCGCGTCGTCGCCTCGTCGTCCGCGAGCAGCTCCTCGTAGAGCTTCTCGCCGGGCCGCAGCCCCGTGAACTCGATCCGGATCTGTTCTTCCGAGAACCCGTACAGGCGGATCAGGTCGCACGCGAGATCGACGATCTTCACCGGCTCGCCCATGTCGAGAATGAAGATCTCGCCGCCATGCCCCATGCTCGACGCCTGCAGCACGAGCTGCGACGCTTCCGGGATCGTCATGAAGAAGCGCGTGATCTCCGGGTGCGTGACCGTGACCGGACCGCCCTTCGCGATCTGCTGCTGGAACTTCGGAATCACGCTGCCGGCGCTGCCGAGCACGTTGCCGAAGCGCACCGTCTCGAACTGCGTGCGCCCGCTCGTCTGCTGCAATGCCTGACACGCCATTTCGGCGAGACGCTTGCTCGCGCCCATCACGTTGGTCGGATTGACGGCCTTGTCGGTCGAGATCAGCACGAAGTGGCGCACGTCGTGACGAATCGCCGCGCGGGCCACGCGATACGTGCCGAGCACGTTGTTGCGCAACGCCTGCCACGCGTTGTGTTCCTCCATCAGCGGCACGTGCTTGTAGGCGGCCGCATGGAACACGATGTGCGGCGCATGGCGCGACATCACCTGGTCCAGCAGCAGCGAATCCTTCGCATCGCCGATGATCGGCAGGACGGGCAGGTCGGGGAACCGTTCGCGCAGTTCCTCGGTGAGCCGGTACATCGCGTATTCGGACAGGTCGAATGCAACCAGTTGCGCCGGCGCGAAGCGCAGAATCTGCCGGCACAGCTCGGAGCCGATCGAACCGCCCGCGCCCGTCACCATCACGACGCGGCCGCGCAGCAGCGCCTCGACGTGCGGCGTGTCGATCGTCACGGCATCGCGGCCGAGCAGGTCCTCGAGATCGATGTTCCGTACCTGCGACAGGAAGCCCTGCCCCGGCATCAGCGCAGTCAGCGACGGCAGCACCATCGCCTTCACGCCGGCCCGCACACACAGCGTCGCCACGCGACGCTGGGTCTCGACCGACGCCGACGGAATCGCGATGATCGCGTACTCGACCTTCATCGCATCAGTCCAGTGCTTGAGGTCGTTGAACGAGCCCAGCACCTTATAGCCGTAGATTTCGCGGCCCTGCTTCGTGACGTCGTCGTCGAGCAGGCCGACGAGGCGCCATTCGCCGGAACGCGACAGTTCGCGCGCGAGACTCGCGCCGGCCGTGCCGGCGCCGAGCACCAGCACCGGCTTGCCCTTGCCGACGAGGCCGCCGTACAGGTAGTACTCTTTCGTCGCGCGGTAGAGCGCGCGGGCGCCGCCCATCGCCAGGAACAGCATCAGCGGCGACACGAGCAACACCGAGCGCGGAATGATCGGCTGCGGCTGGAACATCACGGCGCCGATCATCACGATCACGCCGCCGCCGGCCACCGCCTTTGCGATGCGCATCAGGTCGGGCAGGCTCGCGAACACCCACAGCCCGCGATACAGGCCGAATCCGTGGAACATCAGCGCGTAGACGGGAAGAGCCCAGGTCAACGCCATCAGCGCACCGCTCAGGAAATCATGCGGAACGCTGCCGTTGAAACGAACGAGATAGGCGAACAACCATGCGGCGGCAACCGCCGTCAGGTCGAACAGGAAAGCACTCAGCGACAGCCACGACGCTCTGGATCGAAACATCGGCGGGAAACCTCAATAGTTGTTTTTGGCGGCCGACTGAAACCGGCGCCAACGCATGTCGATCAACCATCCGAAACATGCCAGGACGCCATACCACGCGAGGAACGACAGCCATTGCTGCAGTTCGGGGCGGCCCTTTGCCCACACGGCGACAATTATGCCCGCGAGCATGATGAGGTACCAATAAAGGGCGGTCCGGCCATGACTCACGCCCGATCGGACCATCCTTTGATAATAATGCTCGCGGTGCGCCTGCCAGAACTTTTCTCCGCGTAACAGGCGTCTCAAAAGTGTTACAGATGCATCGGCAATAAAGGGCGCGAACACCATCGCCGGAAACCAGATCGGCCAGACATCGGTCCGCCAGCCCCAGTAGCCCAACGCACCGGCCAGGAACCCAAGCGGAATCGAGCCGGCGTCGCCGAGGAACAGCCTGGCCGGGTGGAAATTGAGCAGAAGAAAGCCCAGCGCCGCGCCTGCGATCGCCGCGCCTGCCACGACCAGATCGGGCGACGTATTCGCGCCGCCGAGCGCCGCGGCCGCGTATCCGCCGAAGCCGAACAGCGCCATGCCGCCCGCGAGGCCGTCGGCGCCGTCCATGAAGTTGTACAGGTTCGTCAGCCATACCATCGCGAAACCCACACCGGCGAGCAGCCACCAGGGCGCATCGGCCGGGAACACGACGAGCAGCGCGACGACGGCCGCGAGGTGCGCCGAGAACCGCACGCGGGCCGGCAGCCCGCGCCGGTCGTCGATCTGCGACATCGCGGCCAGGCCCGCAGCGGCGATGGCGATCAGCCAGAGTCGCGGTGCCAGCGCCAGCAGCGCAACGACACAAACCGGCACGATGCCCCATCCGCCCACGCGCGGGGTGGGCAGCGTATGAAGCGAACGGTCGTTTGGAATGTCGGTCGCCAGGCGCCAGGCCAGTCCGGTGGCGAGCAGCACGCGGAGAATCGTCGTCGAAGCGAATGCGGCGGCCAAGGCCACCGCGGCCGTGGTGAGCCAGGTGGGGTTCGCGAGAAGCATGTGGTCTTATTTTCGTGTATCGCGCGAACGATACCATGCGGCGGTCGCTTCGAGGCCCTGGCGGGTCGTATAGGGCGGATGCCAACCCAGCACGCGCTTGATCCGGCCCGTGTCGAGCTGCAGGCTGCCGGTCAGGCGGTCGATCGCCGCACTGCGGCCGGTCAGCTTTCCGAGCACACGCAACAGCGCCGGCGGCACCGCGATCAGCCGGGCCGGCTTGCCGAGCGCGTCGCCGACGAGACGCAGCAGGCTCGCGACCGACGGCGCATCGTCGTCGGCAACGTGAAAGCATTCGCCAGCCGCGCGCGGGTCGATTGCGCAACGCAGCAGCGCCTCGGCGAGGTTATCGACGTAGACGATGCTGCGGCGCGCCGAAACCGCGCCGAGCGGCAACGGCATCCCGCGTGCGACCGCATCCATCATCCGCAGGAAGTTGGCGCGTACCGCCGGGCCGTAGACGAGCGGCGGACGAACGACGACGATGTCGAGCCCCGCCGACGCGCCGAACTGCGCGAGCTGCCGCTCCGCCCGCAGTTTCGAACGGCCGTATGCATCCTGCGGATCGGGTTTGGAAGCCTCGGACAGCGGCACCCCGCCGTCGCCCTCCCCAACCGCCTTGATGCTGCTCGCGAACACGATGCGGCACACGCCGTGATGGCGCGCCGCCTCGGCGAGACGCAGCGTACCGGCAACATTGGTGGCATCGAACGCGGCGTCGGGATCGGGCGACTCGTCGCGCATCACGTGCACGCGCGCGGCGAGATGGATCACGCAATCGGCGGCCAGATCGGCGGGCCACGCTTCAGCCAGCGCATCGAAATCGGCGGTGTCGTGCACCCACTCGCGCACGCCGTCGATGCAGCCGCCCGGACGCCGCACCAGGGCGGTAACCGAGTGCCCGGCCTCCAGCGCGCGGCGGCAGACCGCGCGGCCGACGAAGCCGTTCGCGCCGGTGACGACGAGATGGCTCACCAGAGCCTCCAGCCGAAGCGGTTGTAGAACTTGAATGCCGATGCGGCGAACATGCGGATGTGTGCGAAGCCTTTGCGGGATGCGCCACCGCCGTGATGAATCACGCGCACCGAAGGGACGTACGCGACGCGGGCGACCTCGTGCGTGCGCAGGCTCAGGTCGTAGTCCTCGAAGTACAGGAAGTAGCGCGGATCGAAGCCACCAAGTTTCTTCAGGACTTCAGTGCGGAACAGCATGAAGCAGCCGCTGACGATGGGTGGATCCCAGACGACGTCCTGGCCGTTGATGACATCGCGCATTTCGTAGCGGGCAAGGCGCCTGGCAAAATGCGCCCGGAACCGGACCGGCAGAAAGCCCCGCACAAGCAGATCGAGAACCGCTGGGTAACGGCGGCAGAGATACTGCTGGCCGCCCGCATCGTCACCGATCCACGGCGTCAGCGCACCGGCGTCGGGACGCGAATCGAGAAACGCACGAGCGGCAACAAGCGCGTTTACGTCGAGATCGATGTCGGGATTCAAGATCAGGTGAAACGGGCGTGTCGACGATTCGATCGCGAGATTGTGCCCCCGTCCGTAGCCGACGTTGCCGTGGCCCGACAGGATCCGGGTTGTGATGCCTTGCGTACCGAGCTCGTCAATCAATGCGGCCACGTCGCCCAGCCCGCCGTTATCGACGAGAAACAGATCGACCGGATAGGCCGATGCGCCCGCACACAAACGCGCGCACGCTACGCCCAGACTGGTCAGCGTCTGCCCAAGCTGAGCAATGTCAGGCTGATAAACGACGATGGAAACCGACAATCCTTCGGCATCACGGGGTTGCAGGCTTGTTACATTCATCCGTAGTTCGGCTACGCGCTTGCCAGATGAAGCGCAGGTTAGAAAGTCCGGCAGGGGCAGGTTGCGGCCTCGCCCGACCGGCCGGCCGGCCGGCAAACATGCCGTGCTTTTCACGGTGCCGACAGTGCAATTCTAACGTCAGCATGGTCGTTGTCGCCGGAAAAAGCTGACCCTTTACTCTCGCACACCATTCGATGCCGTCGGTGGGCATCATGCGCCACATGCCGTCTAGCAGAGCAAGTGACGTCCCAATCCGCGACGTGATACCGCGCACGTTGTGTCTCATCCAAAGTGAGCACCCGCTCGCGAACGCACGTACCGTCTAGCGGCATCATTGCCTGCACGCCGACCGTGACTCGACATCCGCACAATGCTCCACCCCACATCCGTCCATTGCACTGAAACAGAACAACACGGCAACACCTGATGCGAACGTCGGCTCGGGACGGTAATACACGGTAACGCCAGACAGCCAAATGAAACGATCCGAATCACCCTCTTCCTGTTTGGACTGCTTAGAATGCAGTATCGACGCATCACTTCCGATTCCATGCAGTTCGTGCCGCGTTGCCCCGCCGTGTAGCGCAGCGGTATCGCGTTTCACGATGCTATTTGCACCATTGGCCGTCGGCCGCTTCGCAATCGAAGCG
This sequence comes from Burkholderia sp. Tr-20355, assembly GCF_017104685.1. Lineage (NCBI taxonomy): Bacteria > Pseudomonadati > Pseudomonadota > Betaproteobacteria > Burkholderiales > Burkholderiaceae > Burkholderia > Burkholderia sp. Tr-20355. The sequence continues at coordinate 67,231 of NZ_JAAGPK010000015.1, forward strand.
ACCGACGAAGCGATGAACGATCGAATTGATGCTCTCCACGTATCAAAGAGTGCATTTTTTGTCATGCCCGACACTTTCCCCACTCCGCCGGCAATACCTCCCACACTGATCGTTGTCCTGGGCATGCATCGTAGCGGGACGAGTGTCCTCACGCGCGCGATGGAAACGATCGGCGCCGACCTTGGCGAAAGACTCATGCCTCCCGCCGCAGGCAATAACGACAAGGGGTTTTTCGAGGACCTGGATATCAATCAAGTCAATATCGAAATCCTGCACGAAGCAGGATTCGATTGGGACACCATGGCTTCGATCGACTTGAGCTCGATCGACGAGCACCGCATGGACCAACTCCGGGCCAATGCATCGCGCGTCTTGCGCACCAAATGCGACGGCAAGATCTTTGCACTGAAGGACCCGAGAATTGCCCGGCTGCCGCAGTTCTGGCAACCAATCTTCTCCGCCCTGCCGTCTCGCGTGGTCTACGCAATCGCCGTTCGCAATCCGATCAGCGTCGCACGCTCATTATCGAAACGCGACAATTTCGCCGAAGAAAAATCACACATCCTCTGGCTTGCCTACACAGTTTCCGCACTCGAAATGACTGCGAGTCACCCGCGTACGCTGATCGGTTACGACACGTTGCTGGACGCCCCACGCCAGGAACTGGCTCGCATCTCGTCCGAGTTGGGACTGCCTTTGATCGAATCCGCAATCGATTCATTCGAGAAAGAGTTCGTCGACGGCGGTCTTCGCCATACGAGATTTACCCGTCAGGATCTAGACTCGCTTCGCTCATCTCCCCGGCAAGTCCGGGAACTGTTCTCCGCGCTCGACGAGACCATCCGGAACAGACTTCCGTCCGATAACGCGATGCTCGACCAGGCGGTCGAGCGCGCGCGCCGCTACCTCACCGACGTCTCGCCGCTGTTGAAATACGAATGGGAACTCGATTGCCATTCGAAGACGCTGAACGCGGCGGTCGCATCCCTTAATGAATCGGTCGCTTCGCTCAACGAGTCAGTCCGCGTATCGGAACACGAGCGGGATGTATTGTCCGACGAGCTGCGCACGGCAAACGTCGATCGTACCGACGCATACAACCGGCTGGATGAAGCCGAAACCGAACTGTCCGCAACCCGATCGGCGGTCGCTGCGCTGGAATCGGACGTGGTCAGCATGCGTGAATTGAACGCAGAAATGTTGTCGTCGACGAGTTGGCGGATCACGGCGCCGTTGCGCGCCGTCAAGCAACGACTGACAAGACACTGACGGCGCGCTTGCAAGCGGCGACCGAATCCGGCGGCACTGCCGGACACGCTGCCTCACGGCAGTGCCGCCGCGCGACTTCGGATCGGGTGATGGCGTCGACACTCAACCGAGGCCAACGCCATACCGCACTCGTTACCGGTTACCGGACTGCCCGGGCATTGCACCGAGGATTTCATTGATTCGATCCGTCGCATGGTGACCAGCCGTGGTCAGAGACAGATTGACGAGCGCGCTTTCGCGGGCACGGGCGCCGAGCTCACGCGCCCATTCCTGATTCTCGAACACCTTGCGCATCGCTTTCGCTGCCTCATCGACCGACGGCTCCGCCCAGTGGAGATTCGCATCGTACGGAGGAATCGGTCGCCCCAGTTTCACCAGATCGTAGGGAACGAGAAGACTGTTGCTGTCGTCCATGAAGTCCACGTTGCCCGAGTAGTTCGTCGCAATGACGGGTTTTCCCATCAGCATGGCTTCCGCCATCGTAAGCCCCAATCCCTCGCTTCTGTGCAGAGACACATACGCGTCGCACGCATCCATGAGCGACAGCACTTCGTCCGGTGAATACACTTGGTCGATGATCTTGATCTTCACCCCCGACATCTCGGCCGCAAGCCGCAATTCCTTGATCTGGGCCGGATGACGATCGCCGAACGAAGTCTTCAGCACCAGACAGACCGGATCGTCCGGCCCGAACGCCTTGCTGAATGCACGAATCAACCCCATCGGATTCTTGCGCTCCATGACGCTCATCATGTGGAACGTAAAGAGGAACGTATATTCGCCGTCGTTCAGTCCGAAGTACGATCGATCCCGGCGCTGATACTGGCCAAGTTGCACCCCCGGGAAAATCGTCCTCACCGGTATGGTCAACCGTTCGCGCAACCCCTTGGCGACAAACTCGGTCGCAGTCCAGACTTCATCGATGCGCGCGGCTTGATCGAGCCAGCTGTCCGGTATCGAATCGAATTCCCAATACCAGTATGCGATCCGGTAGGTTCGTTGCGCGCGCTCGAGCAAATCGGATCGCCCGTATGCATCGTCGAAAAACGGCTCCGGCTGCGTGTGAATGATCGTGATGTCGAAATCTTCCGTACCGGAAAAATCGACGTGATGCGGATCATCCCTCTGATCGGTACGAAGATCGCGCAACGACGTCTGCATCTCGACCTCGCGCATCCCCTTCACCAATGCTTCCGCCGAGACGCGCAGACCCGACGGATAGCAGAAGTGTGCGATCACGTTGACGCCGGGCTTCGCCAGCGAAGCGGCCACCGCATCGACTTCCTGCGATTCGCACCATGAGCGAACGTCGTGCGGCAATGCGGCTTCGTCCGTTCGCAGCCATTCGATCAGTGCTCGCGCATCGGCCGCGTCACGCAGCACTGCGGGAAAACGATCGCGCCAGTCTTCACGGGCGTTGTATGCCGTTCGAATCTGCTCGGCAGGCGACAAGTCGATCGGCCAGGTCTCCGGCACCACCCACGAGTCGTGGACCCTGTATGTTGCGGCAAACCATGCAGCAAATGCGGCACGCCCGAAAATCGTCAAGCCGTCCGGGTGGAGTCGTTGCCATGCCGGTGTAAAGCGATAGGCTTCCACAAGTTCACGAGCCGGCGCTTCTGACGCTTGCCAGAAGAGCCACCAGATTTGCTCGAGTTGAAGGTCCGCGTCGACACGCCCATGCTGGATGAACCACTCGAACAGATCCGTCTGCCCGACCGGCGTCAACCCGTGCGGCATCAGCGCCCGGACATCCTGACGGAACATGAAGAACTGTCGCGCCGGCGCGCCAAAATCCTGCTCGAACAGTTGCCCGATCGCCGTGACGCCCGCATCCGTCAAGCCGAGGGCACGCCCTCCTCCTGCAAGCAGCCATTGCGCAAACGCGCCGTTACGTCCGGCCGAAAGCGCCTGCGGGAAGCGGACACGAAGATCGGCCCGGCGTCGCAACAGATCCAGACACCAACGCGCTGCGCTCCAGATATCGGAAACCTTGTGAGCGGGTTGCGGGGGCCACACGACTTCGTCTCGCGCCAATCCTGCGATTTCCATGCAAATGCCTTCGTCGTCGAGACGAAGCGCCCTCGCCGGCAACGGGAGCGATCCCGAGTCTCGAAGCTGCCGGTCGAGTTCCGCCCGTACGGAAATGCCATCCTGCAGACGCAGGGTCGGAATGGCATGGCGACCATCCAGTTCGGGGTGAAGATACGGATCCTCGTCGATGCCCAAATGACGGATGTCGTCTGCCAGGCGCCGGATATCCTCGACCGGATTGCTGTTCCCTCTCGTCGCCCCTTCGTGATGCACAAGACAGGCGTACGGCGTATAGGCCGTACGATAGCCGGCACGCCATATCCGCATGCACAGCGCGACGTCGCTCATCGCAATCAGATACGATTCGTCGAATCCCCCAACCTCTTCGAAGGCGCTCCTGCGCACCATCTGGCAGGCGCCCATGATCGCAAGCCAGTTTCGCGGATGATCCGGCGAGCCGAATACATCCCATTCGATACCGCCGCCGCTCCGGTACATCAATGCGGCGAGGTGGATGCCGATCGACACGCCTGCATGCTGCAGTTCCAGCGACGGATAGATCAGCTTCGTACCCACGACACCGACGCCCGGACGCATCGCAAACCGGACGAGTTCCTGCAGCCAGTCGCTCTTGATGATCTCGATATCGTTGTTCAGGAAAAGCAGAAACTCGCCACGCGCTCTCACCGCACCGAAATTGCATGCGGCCGAATAATTGAACTTGTTCCGGAAATGAACGATTCGAACCTGCGGCTCGGATTTCAGCTGCTCGTAGTATGCGAGCGTCTCGGGTTCATCCGATCCCGTATCGACGACGATGACTTCCTTGTTCGGATAGTCGGTTGCATGCAGTAGCCCCTCCAGGCACATCCGGAGCAGCTCTGGCTTGTTCTTGGTGGGAATGACAATCGAAACCAGCGGCGCCTGCTCGATCTGCCAGGTGGCATGCTGAGTGCCGTTTGATTGGGTTTCAACGGTCACCGCACCGCTAACGCCGTGACGCTCCCAATATCGCTGGATGGCCGCGCGATGATCACCGGCTTCGATGGTGTCGGGTGCAGGTCGCTCCTGGCATGCGCCCGGCTTGCGATGGCACAGTACCTTCGGAACACGAACGATGTTCTGCGCAAGGTCGCTGACACGCAGGTTGAGATCCCATTCGACAGCCGTCGCGGCAGCAACGTCCACGCCCCCCGCCTGCGTCACCAACGCACGGCGAAGCAACGTCAACCGCCCGAAGTAGTTGAACGCATAGAGAAGATCAGGTGACCAGGTCGGCTTGAAGTACGGCCGCTCGCGCGTTTGAGATACCGACTGCACGTCTTCGTCGCCATAGACGATGTCTGCCTGCGGCGACTTCGCGAGTACTGAAACGACATCGTTCAGCGCACTAGGCGCCAGAATATCGCCACTATCCAGAACGGCGACGAACTTGCCCTTGGCGTGATCGAGACCCCTTGCCAGGTTTGCCGGCCGCCCTTGGGCCGCGCCTGACGCGGCAACAGCGATCACGCGCGAATCGGCACCCGTCCACTCTTCGACGAGTTTCAGCATCGCCGCATCGTTGTCAGCGTGAACAACGATGGCTTCCCAGTTTCGATACGATTGCGCGCGAATCGAACCGACGGTTCTCGACGCGCTCTCGATCGAATCGACATCGGCAAGCAAAAAGCTCACGAGCGGCCCATCAACCTTGATCCGGGCATCGGCGCTCGACCGGGTTTCGACTGTGCGAATCCATTCCGCGTACCGCCCCGACGACGCGGCACCGGGAATACCGCTGTCTTGCAGGACTTCGACCTGATCGCTCACGGCTTGCTGCTCGCGAAGAAGGGTAGCCCGCCGCTGCCGCAAGAACTCCAGCCGTGCCGGCATCCGCCACGGCGTGGCCAGCCACCACGCGGCCTTGGCTACCTGACGCGCGCGCCCCCGCGCAGATGGAGGCATCATCGCCCCGATCCGGCGCGCCGGCGACGTCGCGCGCCAGAACATCGATTGCGTGACGGCTTGATACTGCTGCTCGACCAGTTCGGCCCGGTGGCTGGCCTGCTGTGCCATCACGTCGCGGCCGGAGAGCGCGGAACGCAATTCGGCAATCTGGTTTTCAGCATCCTTGTGCCGACGCTTGTGCTCGTGCTCCATCTCCGCCCGCCGGCTTTCCATCGCCGCTGCCTGGCGCATCAACTCCTTGTTCAGGCGTTCGAGCTCCTGGTACTTCGCTTCATGCTCCTTAAGTACCTTTTCCACCTCGGTCTGCCGCACAAACTCCACCGCATCGCGTTCCCGCTGCTCCGCGTCCACGACCTGGGCGGTCAAGGTCTCAACCTGACCAGCCAGTTCGGCCGTCCTTGCAGGCACGAAATCGTCAAAGACGTTGGGCGGATACTTGAACGCGTCGATGAGCTCAGATCGTTCGCCGGCTACGTAGAACCGGTTGAGACCGTCCGAATAGACATGCACGTAGTTCGCACCCAGAAGAATGCTCTCCCACTCCTGATGGGATTCCTTCTGGGTTAGCGGCAGCGTTGCCTCCACCACGACGATCCACGGCCGGTTGCGTTTCCAGTCGTTGCCGGCCAGCACCGCGCGCTCAGCCCCTTCGACATCGACTTTCAGAAAATGAACCTCTCGCCCAGCACTGACGTGCTCTCGCCAGATGTTGTCGAGGGTCGTCAGCGCAACGTCCTGAACATTCTCGCTCCACCCTGCCGCGACATGTTCACCGGCAATCTGGCCGTCGAGCGTCGACAATCCAGTGTCTTGAAACAAATGGATACGCCCCGTACCTGCGCTATCACCCACCGCGACCCGAAGATTGATATCGCGAGGACGCCGGCTTTCGAGCCGAGCAAAATAGACGGGATTGGGTTCGACATTGATGCCACTCCACCCCATCTCACTGAACGCTCGAGTCACCGAATGCTCGTCGGGAGACCATGCGCCAACGTCGATGTAAAAACCGGCCATCACATGCTGCAGCGCGCGATGCAGCATGACGTCTTCGAAATTTTGCGCGTAGGAAACAAGAGGCATAAATTTTCACTTACCTGGGCTATGAGAATTCGAGTCGGTATCGAGGAAAACATCGGCACCGCCCCGATTTCCTGCATTTCTGGCCATGACCGTGCCGTGCATATCGGCCACGCCGAACATGCCGTCAACAGTCAGTTCGCTCATGGATGTTCGAGCATCCATGCAAGCGTGTTACGAAGCGGTATCGCGTGAGTCGAACCGATCGCATGTTCGAGCGCCCGGCAATTTCCGACGAGCTTGTGGACCTCGTTCGCACGCACGAACTGCGGATTCACCTTCACCTCCAGTTCGTGCCCGGATAGTTCCTGCACTGTCGCCAAGACGTCCTGCAGCGAATACCCGACGCCTGAGCAGACGTTGAACGTCCGTCCAGCGAAGTCGCCTTCGATCAACTTCCGATACGCCGCGACCACCATGCGCACGTCCGAGAAATCCCGTACGACATTCAGATTTCCCAACTCGATGCGCACCGCGCGCTCGCTGAAATGCCGAACGATCTTGGGCAGAAGGAACCGCTCGTCCTGACCCACACCCGTGTAATTGAACGGCCGCACGACGACGATCGGAAGTTTGTCCTGCCACGTGTGTGCGACCATTTCCATCGCCAGCTTGCTGATCGCGTAATCGTTTGCGGGTGCCGGCGCAGTGGTTTCATCGATGACTTCCCGGTCGGAATTGCCATAGACGTTGGCACTGCTTGCCAACAACACGGCTTGCGGCCGGCATGCCGCGCGAGTCAGCGCGTCAAGCAGGTTGCGCGTCCCGACTACATTGGTCTGGTAGATCGCACCGACGTCGCCGTGCTGAACGAACGCAATAGCCGCCAGATGCACGACGGCATCCGGCTTTTCGTCGGACAGCACACGAACCAGCGCGTCGAGATCAAGCAGATCGCACACGTGCGTTCGCCACGGAGCACCGGAAATCGGCTTGTGAACGATCCCGCAGACCTCGTGACCCGAGCGGATCAGTTCCTCCGCCATATAGCGGCCGGTAAATCCGTCCAGGCCCGTTACGAAGACTTTTGCCATGGCCTTAGAACGAGAAGCCTGCTTCGTTCCGACGAATGTCGGCCTCGACCATCATCTGGCAAAGCTGCTCGAGCGTCGTCTTCGGCACCCAACCGAGTTCCTTGCTCGCTTTCTCGGGGTTGCCAATCAGCAGATCGACTTCGGCGGGCCGGTAGAACTTCGGGCTGACCTTGACCACGGCGTTGCCGGTTCGGGTATCGACGCCCGTCTCGTTCTCGCCAACACCTTGCCATGCGAGTTCGATGCCTGCCGCCTGTGCCGCCATCGACACGAAATCCCGTACCGTCTCGGTCCGGTTCGTCGCCAGCACGTAGGTATCGGGGCGTTCCGCCTGCAGCATGCGCCACATGCCTTCAACGTATTCCTTCGCATAACCCCAGTCACGCTTGGCGTCGAGGTTGCCGAGCTCCAGCACATCGAGCTTGCCGAGACGGATCTTGGCAAGACTGTCCGTGATCTTCCGCGTCACGAACTCGCGGCCGCGCAGCGGCGATTCGTGGTTGAACAGGATGCCGCTGCAGCCGAAGATGTTGTAGCTCTCGCGATAGTTGATTGTCATCCAGTGCGCGTAAAGCTTTGCGACGCCGTACGGGCTACGCGGATAGAAAGGTGTAGTTTCAACCTGCGGAACGGCCTGTACCTTGCCGAACATTTCCGACGTGCTGGCCTGGTAGAAGCGGATCGCAGGATTGACCGTTCGAATTGCCTCGAGCAAGTTGAGCGCGCCAATCCCGGTAATCTCCGCGGTGGTCGCCGGCTGATCGAACGACACGCCGACGAAACTTTGAGCCGCCAGGTTGTAGACCTCCGTCGCCTGCGTCGCCTGAAGCAGACGGATGCTTGCGCCGAGATCGGTCAGATCGTATTCGACGAGGTGAAGATTGGGATGATTGCTGACGCCGAGTTCGTCGATTCGCCAAAAGTTCACCGAGCTGGTACGCCGGTAGGTGCCGTAAACGGTGTAGCCCTTCTCGAGAAGAAGCTCCGCAAGATACGCACCGTCCTGCCCCGTAATGCCAGTAATGATCGCAACAGTCATGTTCTTTCCAGTTTGTTCAGTGTGTTGAAGCTCCGACCCGAATCGTCAATCGCGATCACGCCATGCGGGCGACCGATGCGACGCTGAGTCCAGGCCGGACGTTCCAATCGTGGTTACTTGCCGGTCGCAGCAACGACATCCCGGCCGTAGTTGTCGTCGAGACGGACGATATCGTCTTCGCCAAGATACGAGCCCGATTGAACCTCGATCAGTTCGAGCGGAATCTTCCCCGGGTTCTGCAGCCGATGCGTCACGCCCAGCGGAATGTAGGTCGACTGATTCTCGCTCAGCAAAATGACCTGGTCGCCGTTGAAGACCCGCGCGGTACCGCGAACGACGACCCAGTGTTCAGCCCGATGGTGATGCATCTGCAAGCTGAGTGACGAGCCCGGATTGACGATGATGCGCTTGACCTGAAAGCGTTCGCCCTGGTCGATACTCTCGTATGAACCCCATGGCCGAATGACCTTCCGGTGCGTCACCGACTCGTGCCGCCCCGATGCACTGAGGCGCTCAACGATCTTCTTCACGCGCTCGGACTGATCGCGATGCGTGACGAGGACCGCGTCCGCCGTTTCGACGATGATCAAATCCTTGACGCCGATGGCCGTGACCATTCGATGATCGGCCCGGATATAACTATCGGAAACGTCGTCGGTCAGCACATCACCCGACAGCGTATTGCCCGTATCGTCGGTATCCGAAATATCTGCAAGCGCGGCCCACGAGCCGATATCGCTCCAGTTCAGGCCGGCTGCCGCGACCATCACCGCGTGGTCGGTTTTCTCCATCACCGCGTAGTCGATCGAGATGTTCGGGCATGCCTCGAATGCATCGGCGTCAAGTCGGACGAAATCCTCATCGCGCTTTGCCTGCTTGACCGATAGCGCAACCTGTTCGAGCACGGCCGGTTCGAATCGCTTGAGTTCGTCCAGATACACCGACGCCTTCAGCATGAACATACCGCTGTTCCAGTAGTAACCGCCTTCCGACACGAAGCGCGCCGCCGTATCCGCATCCGGCTTCTCGACGAACGCATCGACACGAAACGCGTCGTCATGCGACGTCAATGCGTTGCCGCTGCGGATGTAGCCGTATCCGGTGTGCGGCTTGGTCGGCTCGATACCGAACGTGACGAGATGCCCGCCGTTGGCGATAACGCGCGCCTTCTCGGCCAGATTTGCGAACACCGCCTCGCTCAGGATCACATGGTCGGACGGCAGCACGAGCAGCAATGCATCCGGCGACTGCTCCATCGCGAGCAACGCCGCCGCCGCAACCGCGGGCGCAGTATTGCGCCCGACCGGCTCCAGGACGACCGCCGACGCAGTCACGTCGATGCTGCGCAACTGATCGGCCACGATGAAGCGTTGTTCCGCATTCGTGATCATGATCGGCGCTTCGACACCGGGGACGCCCTGCAGACGCAGCACGGTCTGCTGAACCAGCGTGTGTTCTCCGGCCAACTTGAGGTACTGCTTCGGATAACCACCCCGGGACAATGGCCAGAGACGGGTGCCGCTACCGCCGCACAGGACTACAGGGAAGATGTTCACGTCAACTCCGTTCGATATACCTTCAATTTTTTCGCCCGCCAGATCAGTACGACTCATTGATTCCAGCGACATCCGGCCTGTATCACCGGGCATGCGCTCAGACGAGCGCGCCCGCCCGTGAAGGCCAGGCCAGACCGATATCCTCTTCGTTCAGCGTCAGATTTGGACTGTATGAGGAATCATTCCGCAGCAGTTCTCCCCAGTGCTTTTGCATGTACTCGGTCTCGCGGTCGAATCGGGCCTGTTTGACGGGATCGTCCTCGTAACCACGCGTCGCCGACTCATGGTGATACAGCTCCGCATACGGAGTCCAAACGTTGCGATAGCCGGCCTTTTTCAAGCGGAGACAAAAATCGATATCGTTGAACGCAACGCCCAGATCCTGTTCGTTCATTCCCGCCACTTCACGATAGGCCGCCTTGCGCACGATCATGCATGCAGCGGTCACTGCGGAGAAGGCGCCGATCAGGCTGGCGCGACCGAAGTACCCGAACGATCCGCGAGGAACGTGCTTGTGCACATGTCCCGCCACGCCGCCAAGCCCGAGCACCACGCCGGCATGCTGGACAGTGTCGTTCGGATAGAGCAGTTTCGCGCCCACCGCGCCGACGCCGGGTTGCAATGCAATGCTGACCATTTCCGTCAACCAATCGGGAGAAATCACCTCGATATCGTTGTTGACCAGTCCGATGACCTCACCGCTCGCAACCTCGACGGCCGCATTGCACAATGCCGCGAAATTGAACGGCCGATCGTCGCGCAACACCCGGAAACGCGTGTCATTCTCAAGCGACGCGAGGTAGTTCAGCGTCTCAGGATCGTCCGAACCGTTGTCAACGATGACGATTTCGTAGCTTCCGTACGTCGTCTTGTCAACGATGCTCGCGACGCACTGCCGAATCAGGTTCAGCCCGTTGCGCGTCGGAATGATCAGGCTGACGAGCGGCACCGGATCCGGCATCGCATAACGCGCACGGTAGCCGTTTCCTGCGTACTCCGCCACACCGCGAACGCCCGTTCGCTCGAAGTGGTCGTTGAGTGCCCGCTCGCCGGCCACCACCGCGTAGGGCTTTGCGTCCGTTCCTGACGAGGTGCTTTCCGCGTGGACGCGCCAGTGATACAGCACCCTCGGAATATGATGAATTGCCGCAGCGCCTGCCCGGTCGACACAACGCAGGGCCAGATCATAGTCCTGGGACCCTTCATACCCTTCGCGGAAACCGCCAACCTCGTCGAGCAGGGCCTTTTGAAATACCCCCAGATGACTGAACATATTCTGCGAAAGGAACAGATCGGGATTCCAGTCACACTTGAAGTACGGTTCACGACGCTTGCCCGAGCCATCGATCTTGTCTTCATCAGAATAGATCATCCGAATCGACGGATCGCGCTCTATCGCATCCGCGACGCAATAGAGCGCGTGCTCCGGCAACAGGTCGTCGTGATCGAACAGCGCGACCCACGTGCCCGCCACGAGTTCGAGCGCAGAATTCGATGCGGCCGAAATATGGCCGTTCTTCTGCCGGAACGCGACCTTGATCCGCGGGTCCTGGGAAGCATAACGTTCGAGCAGCGGGCGGATGGCCGGATTCGTCGACACGTCGTCGGCAATGCAGAGTTCCCAATGCGGATAAAGTTGTCCGCGGATGGACTCAATTGCCTCCGCAAGCCACGCGGGATCGGGATTGTAGACGGGCATCACTACCGAAATCAGCGGCGGATTCGAGAAGCCAGCGATTCGCTCGCGAATGGCCACCCGGGTTGCATCGTCAACCTGATCGTAACGGCGCACCCATTCTGCGTAGAGAACCGGGTCGATGACACCCGGAGCGCCCGCGCGCAACCATGCAATCCGGCTCTTGACGCCGGCGACCCCTTCCCGGCGGAAGATGCCGTAAGCCTTGCGCACGACCAGTCGCAATCCACCGTCACCTGCCACCCGGTTCACGAACGAACGTGCTTTGCGCAACTTCATCGGTTCAGCACCCAGCCATACTGGCGTTCGACTTCACAACCATCACTCCCCCACCGACGCAGCATATTGCGATACGACGTCGTCGACCTCTCCGAAAGCACGCACTCGCCCGCGCTCCATCCAGAGCGCCTTGTTGCACACCTTGCGGATTTCCTTGTTCGAGTGCATCGCGAGCACAACGATCTCGGCACGGTCGTGCAGTTCCTCGAGACGGGCCTCGGCCTTGTGCATGAACGACGCATCGCCCACGCCCATGACTTCGTCGAGCAGCAGGATCTCGGCATCGACCGCCGTCGAAACGGCAAAGGCGAGCCGCATCTTCATGCCGCTCGAATAGGTACGGATAGGTAGATCGAGGTAGTCGCCCAATTCGCTGAATTCGGCAATATCGCTCTGCTTTCTGCGAATCTCCGCGTCGGTCATGCCGAGCAGCAGGCCGCGCAACCGGATGTTCTGCATGCCGGTCGAGTTCTCGTCCATACCGAGACTGATGTCGAGCAGCGGCACGGCCTTGCCTACTCGCGACAGCGAGCCGGCCGTCGGAGGATAAATGCCGGCCATCGCGCGCAGCAGCGTCGACTTTCCCGCGCCGTTGTGGCCGATGAGCCCCACGCGATCGCCGCGATCGAAGCGGAAACTCAGATCGTCGAGTGCACGGACGACGATGACGCCGTCATTACCCTCCGCAATCCGGTTACGTCGCCCCATGCGAAGCACCTGCTTCTTCAGCGAGCGGCCCTGGACGTCATAGATCGGCAGATCCAGCGTCACGTTCTTCAGTTCAATGTGTGCCATGTCGCTCCCTTCAGACCCAGTACGGAAGACGTTTCAGATAACGACCGGTCATGAGCAGTGCGATCGGCCATCCAACGATCGCCATGCCGATGGTCACTCCCCACGTCAGCGCGCTCGGCATTTGTCCGATCAGCGGACCGCGAACGACATCGATCAGGTACGCAAGCGGATTCCATTCGACGATGAACGAAAAGCGATTCAGCGCGTCGGGACGAAAGATGATGGGCGTCACATAGAATGCGACCTGAAGCAGCGCACCAATGATTTGCGGAAGGTCGCGAAAACGTGCCGACAACAGACTTGTCAGCATGGCGATCCACATCGCATTCAGCACATACAGAAGCAGCCCAGGAATGAACATCGGCAGCGTCTCCCAGCTCTTGACGCCAAAGATCATCAGAAGACCGATGACGATCACGAAGTTGTGCGCCAGCACGATCAGGTTCCGCCATACGACTTGCAGAATGTAGATCAGCTTCGGCGTGGGCACCTGGCGAATGTAGGCGCCGCTGCTGATATACGCGATGCTCCCTTCCTGGATCGTCTGCGAGAAAAGCCCCCACAGCACGATACTCGATGCGAGAAACGGCAGGTACTCGTTCATCTTTTGTCCGAACAACGTACCGTAGACCACGCCAAGCGACGTAATCATCACGCCCATGCTGATCGTGAGCCAGAACGGTCCGACTCTCGAGCGGGCATAGCGCTGCCGGATTTCGAGCCAGCCAAGCAGCGTCCACAACCGCCACGAGGCAATGCTCTGTTTGAGGTCAGCAAGTGAAAGAGTCAGCATGCAAGCTTTCTAGTTGAATGAGATTGAAAAATGGGGTGCCGGCGCGTCAAAGCGCCCCGGTACGACCGGTCAGTCCGTGCCAGATCCCGAGCAACGACAGCCGCAGGTGCGCGAAGCGAGGCTGCATGAACAGCGCATAGATCGCGAGCCGGACCGGCATCTTGACGAGTTCCGTCGACTTCCAGCTCCACGGAACATAAGCGCGCCGGATCAGCGCGATCGCGTTGCGGAACAGATAGTAATGCCGAACCGGGCCGTGTCCGGGATAGCTTCGCCCGAACACCTTGACCGGTTCGCCGCCCAATTCGTGCGTCAGCCGCAACGCTGGCGCGCCGAGCACCGAATATCCCATCGAGCGAGCGCGGACACACCATTCGAGATCGACGAAGTCGATGAACAACGAGTCGTCCATCGGACCGATGTCGCGCCACACATCGAGATTCACGCACGACCCCGACGTGATCAGAAAGTCGACTTCGACCGGCTGCACACCCTCCGGCTGAACCCGGCGCAGCTTCACGTACCCGAATCGAACGAACGGCGCGACACCGCCCAGCCGTGCGTCCTCGTACGCGGGGCCAACGAGTGCCACGCGACGATTGCGCATGCGCTCGGTCGCCATTGTCCGAGGCAGTTCGATCAGCAGTTCGTCCGATGGCTCACTATCCTGATCGAACAGCAATACCGACGTACAGTTCGCCGCAGCCAGGCGTTCGATACCCTGGTTGAGCGCAGTCGCGATCCCAAGATTGGCGCCGTTCGCGACATAGTCGATACACGCGTCGAGCCCGAGCGCGCCCGGCGCACTGATGCTCTCCGTGTTGTCCACCACCACGCAGGGCCATACTTGGGCGAGCCGATTCGCGCGAGCCACGCAACCGCTATCTGGTCGATAGAACACGATGACGACACCGGCCCGCTCCTGAACCGCGGAATTCTGATTCAAGTTACTCACTCAGGCACAGCTTCAATGCATCGGCCCAGTCCGGCAACCGCAGCCCGAATGCTTCGGTCAGCTTGTCGTGCGACAGTCGCGAATTGGACGGACGCTTGGCGGGAACCGGGTAGTCGCTCGCCGGAATCGGCAACACCTTCGGCGCACGCTCGCCCATCGCGTGGGCGAAGATTGCCTCGGCAAACCCGTGCCACGACGTCGCGCCTGCCGACGTGAAGTGATAAACGCCGGAACGCTGCGCCCACCAGCCCGCGTCATCGGCCGCCAACGCCTGCGTGACGATGTGCGAGGTCGCGGTGGCGATCGTCTTCGACCACGTCGGCGCGCCAACCTGATCCGCGACGACGCGCAGTTCCGGACGTTCGCTGCCGAGCTTCAGCATCGTCAGCAGGAAGTTCTTGCCGCGACGGCCGTACACCCAGCTCGTCCGCAGAATCAAATGCGCGCACCCCGTCGCCGCGATGGCCTGCTCGCCCTCAAGCTTGGTCAGCCCATACACGTTCTGCGGATTGGTCGCATCCGTTTCGACGTAGGCACCGTCTTTGGTCCCGTCGAACACGTAGTCGGTCGAATAATGAACCAGCGCTGCGCCGAGACGCGCCGCCTCCTCCGCAAAAGCGCGCGGAACTTCGGCATTCAGCCGGCGCGCGGCGTCAACGTCCGTCTCGGCCTTGTCGACCGCCGTATACGCGGCCGGATTCACGATGATCGACGGCTTCAGCTCGCGTACGACACTGCGCACCCGATCGAGATCGGACAGGTCGAGCATCGAGCGGTCGCACGCCACCACACGGCCGAGGCCTTGCAGCGAGCGCAGCAGTTCGAACCCGACCTGGCCATTCACACCCGTCACGAGGATCGTCGGCTCTGGAGTCACACCCACCTCACGCATAAACTTCGGCTTCGCTCAAACGCTTGCCGGCTGCGTCCTTCGCCGCCAGCAGCGGCTCGAAATCGATCGGCCACTCGATCCCGATCTCCGGGTCGTTCCACACGATGCTGCGCTCGTGTTCCGGAAACCAGTAGTCGGTCGTCTTGTAGAGGAACTGCGCGGCCTCCGACAGCACGACGAAGCCGTGTGCGAAACCGGGCGGCACCCACAGCTGCCGATGGTTGTCGTTCGACAGGACAACCCCTACCCACTTGCCGAAGTTCGGCGAATCCTTGCGAATGTCGACGGCCACGTCGAACACTTCGCCCTCGACCACGCGAACGAGCTTGCCCTGCGCGTGCTGGATCTGATAGTGCAGCCCGCGCAGCACGCCCTTCGACGAGCGTGAGTGGTTGTCCTGTACGAATTCGACGCCAGGTGCGACCTGCTCGGCGAATTCCTTCCCGTTGAAGCTTTCGTAGAAGAACCCGCGCGCGTCGCCGAACACCTTCGGCTCGATGATCTTGACTTCCGGCAGTGCCGTCGCCGTTACTTGGATGGCCATGCGACTTGATCCGTAAGAATGTTCTTGAGGTATTGACCGTATGCGTTCTTCGCGAGCGGCTGCGCCAGCTTCAGCACTTGCTCCGCATCGATCCAGTTGCGGCGATAGGCGATCTCTTCCGGACACGCGACCACGAGGCCCTGTCGCTTCTGCAGCGTCGCGATGAAGCTGGCCGCCTCGATCAGCGAATCGTGCGTGCCGGTATCAAGCCACGCATAGCCGCGCCCCATGATCTCGACGTTCAGCGCACCGCTGTCGAGATAACGCGAGTTGACATCGGTAATTTCCAGCTCGCCGCGCGGCGACGGCTTGATGTCGGCCGCGATGTCGCATACGCGGTTGTCGTAGAAGTACAGGCCGGTCACCGCGTAGTTCGAACGCGGCTTCGCCGGCTTTTCCTCGATCGACAGCGCACGGAACGACTTGTCGAATTCGACGACGCCGTAACGCTCCGGGTCATGCACGTGATACGCAAACACGGTCGCACCGGTTTCCTGGGCATGCGCGCGCTCCAGCTGCTTCGCCAGATCGTGCCCGTAGAAGATGTTGTCGCCGAGAATCAGCGCCGACGGATCGTTGCCGACGAACGCCTTGCCGATGATGAACGCCTGCGCGAGACCGTCGGGCGACGGCTGCACCGCGTACTGGATGTTCATCCCCCACTGGCTGCCGTCGCCGAGCATCGCTTCGAAGCGCGGCGTGTCCTGCGGCGTGGAGATGATCAATACATCGCGAATGCCCGCGATCATCAACGTCGACAGCGGGTAGTAGATCATCGGCTTGTCGTACACCGGCAGCAGCTGCTTGGAGACGACGTGCGTGATCGGATACAGCCGCGTGCCGGAACCGCCGGCGAGAATGATGCCTTTACGTGCCATCGCTTCTCTCCTCAAGTGCGTTTCGCGTAGTTCGTCTCGACCCACTTGCGGTACTCGCCCGATGCGACCTCGTCGACCCAGACCTGATTGTCGAGATACCAGTCGACCGTCTTCGCCAGGCCGGTCTCGAACGTTTCCGCGGGCTTCCAGCCGAGCTCGCGTTCGAGCTTGCGCGCATCGATCGCGTAGCGGCGATCGTGACCGGGCCGGTCCGTCACATAGGTGATCTGGTCGCGGTACGAACCCGCTGCCTTCGGACGAGCCTTGTCGAGCAGGTCGCACAGCGTATGCACGACTTCGAGGTTCTTCTTCTCGTTCCAGCCGCCAACGTTGTACGTCTCGCCAGGCACGCCGCGTGCGAGCACTTCGCGGATCGCGCTGCAGTGATCGCCGACGTACAGCCAATCGCGCACGTTCTGGCCGTCGCCATATACCGGCAGCGGCTTGCCCGCGAGCGCGTTCGCGATCATCAGCGGAATCAGCTTCTCGGGGAACTGATACGGGCCGTAGTTGTTCGAACAGTTCGTCGTCAGCACCGGCAGGCCGTACGTATGATGGTATGCACGCACCAGATGGTCGGAACCCGCCTTCGTCGCCGAATACGGGCTGTTCGGCGCGTACGGCGTCGTTTCGGAGAATTGCGGGTCGGTAGCCGACAGCGAACCGAACACCTCGTCGGTCGACACGTGCAGGAAGCGGAACGCAGCCTTGTCGGCGTCGTTCAGTCCGTTCCAGTACTGGCGGGTCGCCTCGAGCAGCGTGAACGTGCCGACGACGTTGGTCTGCACGAAGTCCGCGGGGCCGTGGATCGAGCGATCGACGTGGCTTTCCGCGGCGAAGTGCAGTACCGCACGGGGCTTGTGCTCGGCGAGGAGCGCATCGAGTGCGTCACGGTCGCAGATGTCGACGCGCGCAAACACGTGCTTCGGGTTCCCGTCCAGCGACTGCAGCGTGCGCAGGTTCCCTGCGTACGTCAGCTTGTCAACGTTGAGCACGGCTTCGTCGGATGCGCGCAGCCAGTCGAGTACAAAATTGGCACCGATAAAACCCGCGCCGCCCGTAACCAGGATCATGAGGCTCCCTCAAATAATGTGTAGCAGGCGTCATCAGGCGCCGGCCACATCAGATTCGCAAATGCTAGTAACTTGTGATTGCTACGTCAGACCGGGAATTTTAACCGGTCGACATGGCCTCCAAAGTCATGAAATGCTAATTTTGTTGGGGAAAATGATAATTATAGGGAGCCGCCCCCTGCAAAAGCCATGCCGCTAACAACTTGATACAGCGCTTCGAACCCTTTCCGAGCATGAAATTTCTTGCCAAATCAACCCGCCGTCGCAGAATGTAAATTGCGCCACGCTGCATTGATTGGATGATTTTTCCCGCGTTATCGATACTCGCAAAATCCGCCGCCCCATGACCCTCCCCCCCATCGCCATCGGCGACATCCAAGGCTGTCATTCCGCTTTCCGGTCGCTGCTCGACAATCTTTCGCCGCCAGCCGACACGCCGCTGTGGATCGCCGGCGACGTCGTCAACCGCGGACCCGGCTCGCTTGCCGCACTACGTGCGGTCGTGGACCTCGGCCCACGCGCGACCGTCGTGCTCGGCAATCATGACCTTCACCTGCTCGCGGTCTCCGCCGGGCTGCGCACCGAGCGCCCGGGCGACACGATCGGCGAGATCCTCGACGCGCCGGATGCCGAGGCGCTGCTCGACTGGGTGCGCCACCGCCCGTTCGTCCATGCGGAGGACGGAATGCTGCTCGTGCATGCGGGCGTACTGCCGCAATGGGACACTACGCTCGCGCTCGAACTCGCGGACGAACTGCAGCGTGCGCTGCGCGCGCCCGACTGGCGCGACACGCTGCAAGGCCTGTACGGCAATGAGCCGAATCAATGGAGTCCGAACCTGAAGAAGCGGGACCGGATGCGCGTCGCCTTCAACGCGTTCACGCGCGTACGCTTCTGCACGCCCGACGGCGCCATGGAATTCAAGGCGAACGGCGGCCCGGACAGCGCGCCGCCCGGCTACCTGCCGTGGTTCGACGTACCGGGGCGCCGCACGGAGGACGTGACGGTCGTGTTCGGGCACTGGGCCGCGCTTGGCCTGATGCTGCGCGACAACGTCGTCGCGCTCGATTCGGGATGCGTATGGGGGAACCAGTTGTCGGCCGTGAGGCTGACGGCCGACCCCGCGCAGCGTACGGTCACGCAGGTGCAATGCGAAGCGTGCCGCTCACCGGGCGGCGAGTAACGACACGCCGATTCGCGCAAACGGAGGGCGCGTCAACCCTCGCGCCCCGGCACCGGCTCATCGGCCGCCGCATCGGCTGCCGCCCCGCCACCGACCTCGGTCGCCGGATACGCATGCTTCTGCAACTCCGCGAGCGCCTCGGCCGACGGCTTGCCGACCGTCTCCTGCAACGTCGCCAGCGCGGCCGCGATCGCATCGCGCGCCGCCGCGGACGTCGCCCGCCGGTCGCCGCCCGGCGCGATCGGATCGCACACGTACAGATGCGCGACGAGCGGCCCGCCACGCAGCACCATGTCGAGCGACTTGCCGAGCGATAGGTCGCCCGTGTAGGCCGGCGCGACCGACTGACGCCCTTGCGCATCCTCGTACATCAGACAGATCGGCTGCACCGCGCAGCCGGCCGATACCGCGGCCTGGAACAGGTTCGCATGGAACGGCAGCAGCGCCTGGCCGTCGGACGTCGTCCCTTCCGGAAACACGCACATCACACCACCGTTGCGCAACCGCTCCGCCATCTCGTGCATCACCCGCATTGCCTCGGTGCGCTTCTCGCGCTGCAGAAACACGGTGTCGAGCTTCTCGGCCAGCCAACCGACCACCGGCCACTGCCGCACCTCGGCCTTCGACACGAACGGCGTCGGCCGCCACGCGTTGACGGTGTAGATGTCGAGCCACGACACATGGTTGCCGACGACGAGCGCACCCGCGTCGAGGCGCGCCGCGTCGTTGTGGACGACGACGCGCATCCCGCAGATCCGCAGCATCTTGACCGACCAGCGACGTATCAGCTCGGCGCGACGCGCGGGCGTGACATGCGAAAAACGCAGCGCGACGATCGCCATGCCGCGCAACAGGTGAAAAACGAGACGCAGCTTGCGAAGGGCGGTCATGGCGAGGATCCGGCGTGGTTCAGTGGCGCTCGAATGCGACCTGCCCGGACACGAGCGTCGCGCGCACGGTGGCCGGCAGTTCGTAGCCGAGGAACGGCGAGTTGTGGCCCTGGCTCTTCAGCGCGCGCGGCTCGACGCGCCAGTGCGCGCGCGGATCGAACACGCACAGATCGGCCGCGCCGCCTTCGGCGAGGCGACCTGCCGGCAGCTGCAGCACGTCGGCCGGCGCCGACGTGATGCGGCGCAGCGCCTGCGCAAGCGGCGTACGCGTCTCGTCCGCCCACTTCAGCGTCAACGACAGCAGCAGCTCGAGGCCTGTCGCGCCAGGCGTCGCTTCGCCGAACGGCAGCAGCTTCTCGTCGTCGTCGACCGGCGTGTGGTCGGAGCAGATCGCATCGATCGTGCCGTCGGCGAGCGCCACACGGATCGCCTCGCGGTCGCGCTCGCCGCGCAGCGGCGGATCGAGCCGGAACTGCGAGTCGAAATAGCCGATGTCGACGTCGATCAGGTGGAGATGGTTCACGCCGACGTCGCAGGTCACGGGCAGCCCTTCCGCCTTCGCCGCGCGCACGAGCGCGAGGCCGGCCGCGGACGACAGCCGCGCGAGGTGCACGCGCGCGCCCGTCACGCGCATCAGCTCGAAGATCGTGTGCAGCGCGATCGTCTCGGCCGCGACCGGCACGCCGGACAACCCGAGCCGCGACGCGAGTGCGCCGCTCGCGGCCACGCCGCCGCGGCCGATGAACGCGTCGAGCGGACGCAGCCACGTCGTGTAGCCGTAGGTGCTCGCGTACTGCAGCGCGCGCAGCAGCACCTGCGTGTCGCGCACCGGCACGTTCGCATGCGTGAAGCCGACGCAGCCGGACTCGGTCAGCGCGACCATCTCGGTGATCACTTCACCCTTGAGGCCGACGGTCAGCGCGCCCAGCGGGTGCACGTTCGCCTGGTGCAGGTTGCGCGCGCGGAACTTGAGCATCTCGACGAGGCCCGGCTCGTCGAGCACGGGGTCGGTATCCGGCGGGCACACGAGCGTCGTGACGCCGCCGGCGACGGCCGCGGCCATCTCGGACGCGAGCGTCGCCTTGTGTTCGTAGCCGGGCTCGCGCAGCCGCGCGCACAGGTCGACGAGGCCGGGCGCGACGATCAGGCCCGACGCGTCGATGGTCTTCGCGGCGTTGAAATCGGCCGGCGCCTTGCCGTCCTCGGCGATCGCGACGATCTTGCCGGCCGCGACGAATACATCGGCCTGCCGCTCGGTGCCGGCGACCGGATCGATCAGCGTGCCGCCTTTGATATGAATCTTCATGCGCTGTCAGTGAATGCGTTGATTGCGTGAATAAGGAGGCGCGAAAGCGGGCTCAGTCGCTGTTGCCGGCAACGATGCCCATCACCGCCATCCGCACGGCGATGCCGAACGTGACCTGGTTGAGGATCACCGACTGCGGGCCGTCGGCGACCTGCGAATCGATCTCGACGCCGCGGTTCATCGGGCCCGGGTGCATCACGATCGCGTCGGGCGCGGCGAGCGCGAGGCGCTCGGGCGTCAGGCCCCACGTCTTGAAGTACTCCTGCGCGGACGGCAGCAGCGCGCCGCTCATCCGTTCGTTCTGCAGGCGCAGCATGATGATCACGTCGACGCCCTTCAGCCCTTCGTCGAGGTTGTGGAACACCTTCACGCCCATCTGCTCGAGCCCGCCCGGCAGCAGCGTGCGCGGCCCGATCGCGCGCACTTCCGGCACGCCGAGCGTGGTGAGCGCATGGATGTCGGAGCGCGCGACGCGCGAATGCAGGATGTCGCCGACGATCGCCACGCGCAGCTTCGTGAAGTCGCGCTTGTAGTGACGGATCGTGTACATGTCGAGCAGGCCCTGCGTCGGGTGCGCGTGGCGACCGTCGCCGGCGTTGATCACGTGCACGTGCGGCGCGCAGTGCTCGGCGATCAGGTACGGTGCGCCGCTCGACGCATGGCGCACGACGAACAGGTCGGCATGCATCGCCGACAGGTTGTTGATCGTGTCGAGCAGCGATTCGCCCTTGCTCGTCGACGACGCGTTGATGTTCAGGTTCAGCACGTCGGCCGACAGGCGCGTCGCGGCGATCTCGAAGGTCGTGCGCGTGCGCGTCGAGTTCTCGAAGAACAGGTTGAAGACGGACTTGCCGCGCAGGAGCGGCACCTTCTTCACTTCCCGGTCCGTCACGCTGACGAACTGCTCGGCCGTATCGAGGATATGGTTGACGATCGAGCGCGGCAGGCCCTCGATCGACAGCAGGTGCTTCAGCTCGCCGTTTTTCGTGAGCTGCGGGTTGCCCTTCAGGAACCCGTAGCGGAACCGGTCGGGGCTCGCGGCCGCGGCGGGATTGCCGGTGCGGCCAGTGGTGTCGGTGGTCATGGTGTGCGTGATTCCAACTATGCAAACGGGCCGCGGTGCAAACCAGCGGCCCGGGATACGGTTCGCGTGTCGTTCAGGCGCCGTGCGGGTCGACGCGCAGCGTGAACCGCGCGTCGTCGCGCGCGAGCACGAGCGTCGCGCCGGCCGGCACGTCGAGCGTGCCGCCCGCGAAGCGTGCGGCGACCGGCAACTCGCGGCCGCCGCGATCGGCCAGCACCGCGAGTTCGACCGCGGCCGGACGGCCGTAGTCGAACAGCTCGTTGAGCGCCGCGCGCACGGTGCGCCCGGTGTACAGCACGTCGTCGACGAGCACGATGCGCGCGCCGTCGATCTCGAACGGCAGCGATGTCGGGCTGGCCTGGCTGTGGAGCCCCTTCTTCGCGTAGTCGTCGCGATGCAGCGCGACGTTCACGACGCCGAAGGCCGGCGCGCCGAGATCGCGTGCGAGACGCTCGGCCAGCCATGCGCCGCCGCTGTGAATGCCGGCGAGCCGCGGGCCGCCCGGTTCGGCGAACGCCGTGCCGTACGCGGCGCGGATCTGGTCGAGCAGGACGCGGTAAAGCGCCTCGGCATCAATGGTGCTCATGATCGGACAATTGATCGAGATACTGTTGAAGAATGACGCGGGCGGCCTCGGCATCGAGCATCTCCGCGCGGGCGCGGCCGCGCACGTTGCGCTCGCGCAGCCCGGCCTCGGCCTCGACCGACGAATAACGCTCGTCGACCCACGTGACGGGCAGCCCGAAGCGGCCGTTCAGCTGGTTGCCGAAGCGCTTCGCCTGCTGCGTCATGTCGTGCGGCGTGCCGTCCGGATGCATCGGCAGGCCGACGACGAGCGCGTCCGGCCGCCATTCGGCCAGCAGGTCGCCGACCGCCTTGAAACGGTGTTCGCGATTCAGGTTCTGGATCACGACGAGTGCACGGGCCGAGCGCGTCAGCGCGTTGCCGACCGCGACGCCGATCCGTTTTTCGCCGTAGTCGAACGCCAGGAGCGTCGCATCGCGCGCGCTCGCGCCGCTCATGCGTGCCCTGCTTCGCCGGACAACATCGACGAGCTGACGCCGAGCAGGCCGAGGGCGGCTTCGAAGCGCTCTTCGGCCGGCGTGTCGAACACGATGCGCGGATCGGCGGCCACGGTCAGCCAGCCGTTGCGGGAAATTTCTTCCTCGAGCTGCCCCGCGCCCCAGCCGGCATGGCCGAGCGTCAGCAGGAAGCGTTTCGGGCCGGTGCCCGTCGCGACCGCCTCGAGCACGTCCTTCGACGTCGTCATCTCCAGCCCGCCGTCGACGGACATCGACGAGTTGTAGTTCGCGCCCTCGACCGGCTCGTGCAGCACGAAGCCGCGCTCGGTCTGGACCGGGCCGCCGAAGTACACGGGAATGTGCAGCAGCGGCTCGATGTCGAGCTTCAGGTCGATACGGTTGAACAGCGATTCGAGATCGATGTCGGTAGGACGATTGATGACGAGGCCGAGCGCACCGCGCTCGCTGTGATCGCAAAGATAGACCACCGTTCCCGAGAACGTCGGATCGGCCATGTTGGGCATGGCGATCAGGAACTGGTTGGTGAGATTGATGCGATCGGAAGGCTTTGACATGGTTTGAATTTTAGCAAAGACGCCGCGACCTGACCGGGCCGCGATCAACAAGCAACGCCGCGCCACGCTGGCAACGACGCGCGCGGATCACACGGCACTCTAACACGCGCGCGGGTGCTGTCGGCAGCGTGTTGCAGGCCCGCGCGACAAGGGGCGCCGCCATCTGCCCGTCCCCTCGTTCGTCAGGTCCGGCCGAGCGCCGTGCCGAGCGCGCCGGATGCCGCGGTGAGGTCCGGCGGCGCGACGCCGGCCGCGATCTTCAGCAGCGCCGCGCGCAGCATGTCGGACGCGTGGCCGTGCGCGTCGAGGC